>DAOWID010000246.1 GCA_030641115.1 Planctomycetota bacterium
CTACTCAAGAACACAGACGACGTAAAAGCCTATCTGGAGTTGCCCGACGAGGTGTTTGTGGAAAAGGTCAACATAAACAGCCTCGTTGAAGAAGACAAGGAGTTAGGCGACCGCGGTATCGTCATGGTGGATACGGAGGACCCAGTTTGCGCTGCAGCGTCTCTTTTCAGCATGGAAGACTTTACTATTGTTGCCTTGACCGAGCAAAAGCTATTTCATCGTTTGCTTGAGAAACTTTCACGCCATATACACACCAGAACTGAAAAAACAGCAAAGGCATTCCCGGGCCATTTGTGGCGCATATATGGGCCGGAATATGTCACTGAACCCTACCTTCCGCCACATCTTTTCAAAGAGTACGTGGTCCGCTATACCGGCCCGATGGTGGAGGTGATCCAAGAGCACGGCGGTTTCGCCCGAATTCACTGCCACGGCAGGCTTCGAGCCGTTCTTGATTACATTGTCGAGATGGGCGCCGATGCCATTGACCCTATTGAGCCGCCTCCGCAGGGGGACGTGGAGCTTGCGTACGTGCGGCGCAAGTACGGCAGGGAGCTGGTCCTTTTTGGGAACCTCGAGTTAGCTGACATAGAAAACATGGAGCCGGTCGAGTTTGAGAAGACCGTCGAAAAGAGTCTCAAAGATGGAACTCACGGTGAGGGCAAAGGCTTCGTCCTAATGCCCTCATCAGCGCCAAACGGGCGGAAGATCACGCCAAGGATGACGGCAAACTACGAGACGATGGTACGGATGACGACGCATTTCAGCTTATGAGAAAAGCTCGATGCCCGATGCTGGATACTCGATACTCGACGAGAATCGAGAATCTAAAGAGGTGCTGCATCAAAGACCAGTACTTCAAAAGGTTCCAGTTCAAACGTGTGCACTTTTCCTGCTGATAGCACAATCACCGCCTCATCTGCGTCCTTCTTCCATGCGCTTTTGAGGGAGTACTTCTGCGCTGCGCCCTTGGGCAGCTCGAAAGCTTCGCCTATGTCCACCCTGGTTTTGCCCGGCTTATCGTGAGGGTTGCGCAGCGACAAAATGCCTTTGCGTTTTGACCATGACGCCCAGCCGTAGATCTGTCCCTTGGCAGGGTCGCCGCCGACCCAGTGCGTGTCAACCAGCACGTCCGCGTTATCGTGGGACCATTTTGCCGCCTCAGCCAAGGCGTCCCAGGCCTCCGGCCACATTAACGAGGGGGTGAGGTACAACTCCTGACAGTCCGTCCCGCTGGCAAAGAATGCTCGGATATCATCAACAAGGTCCTTGGTCTCGGTGGGAAGTCCATGATTGGCGAACATAACACCCTGGGTCATGAGCGAATTGAGCGGATGCAATGGGGCTCGCACCACGACGTTGTGGTAAGTTTCTTTGTCGCGATAAGTAATCTGCTGCTGCCGTTTCGAGCCCCAGCCGTGCGTGCTCCAATCTGACCCTGCTCGCCAAATTGAGTCGCCGTACAAGAGCCAGAAAGGCGATGGCCAAGTGCCGGTAGTAATGTTCACGAACAGGTCGGGTTTGACGCGTCGCATGTCGCTTATGAGCTGCAGAAGGGCCTGCATATCGCGAGCAAATTCAGGACGTGTTCCGGCCGGTCTGCCGCCCACACCGATACCATCGAACTTGAAGTAGCTCAATTCATACTTACGGATCATGTTGACACACACGTCTCGAAACCGGGCATAGTAGGTGGGGCCGGCCAGCGAAAAACCGCTCTTGTTCGTTTCAAAACCCTGCTCGCGGCCATACTTGAGCCTTTCGCTTTTCGCTTTGCCATAGCCGCCAAAAGGAGAAAGCCAGGCCCCAAGGGCCGAATCGTATTTCTCGGCGGCCTGCTGCAGGCGCGAAAATCCATTGGGAAACCCTTCGTGAAAACGCCACAATGAAGCGGGGTCGTCCCAGCCATCGTCCAAGACGAACGACTGCATCGGTACCTCTCGCTGCTTGACCAACTCTTTTCCGAAAAGCTCGGTGACTGCCAGAAATTGCTGTTCCAGTATCTTCTCAGGCCCATAGCCAATGTCGTACCAGCTATTGTAGTGCAGGAATGGTCTGTACGGGTGCGCCCGCTCACGTTCGACGTAATACAAAAAGCCACGGCGCAACTGGCCTTCCGGGACAACACCGACAACTGAGCTTTGCACAAGCGGCTCACCCGGCTTTAGCGGTGCGTTGTGAGGCAAGCTGCATCGTAACCTGGGCAGGTCCCCTGGGACAACTTGACTCTTCGACAAGGGGTGCTCATAAGCGAAGAACATATTGCCTGCCACTGCAGGCGAGCCATCAACAGTACCCACTACCTCGACGTGCCGTGAACTTAGCTCCAACAGCACTATTTCTTCTATGTCGATTGGCTCGTTGGTCGCAGTGAAGACCATCTGTTGGCGAACATAATTCGAACCATCTCGCAAAATTCCATGCCATCGAACTCTGAGTTTTTGATCGGGCGAAGCCAGCATCACAGCGATTTGCTTGCCGCCAAATTGATCCGCCAATCGGCAGGAGTCAGATTTCGGCTTCAAATCTTTCAAAGCCGGCTTGCCAACAATTTTTAGATCGGAAGCCTTGACCATCTGTCCGCCGTCCAAGATCAGCTCAAAGCATTCGCTCTGCTTTAGTTGGAGTCCGCCGCGGCGGACGGACAGCTTGTCCGTCACGCATTTGGGCCTGAACTGGCCGTCAGAGATATCCCAGGCACATGCAATGATCTTGTTTTCCAGAACAAGTGTGTTTCGGCTCACCTTGCCTTGCGCAGCACCTGGCGCAGGACCTGGAAACTCAACTCGTGGGTTTGCCCACCCACAACTGGCCAAGACCAGCGTGACTAAGACCGTTGTTACAATGACTCGATGTTTTTGTGCTTTCATTATCATCTCCTATTGCATTGACATTGGCTGTGCATTCTGATTATACTGTTATTGTTATTGTATAGAAATACCACGCTATGGAAACAAAATCAGCTATATGTGTTTTGAGTGTTCTCTTGGCTGCTACGATAAATCTCGTAGCAGTCGAAAACGCCGTTTGTGGGCCGCCAGTGCCAAATAGGTTAAGGCTGAGAAAGGTCCCCTCCCCGCGAGCAGAGCTGAACCTGGACGAAATCCCTTTCAAAATTGTGCACGAGACCTATCGTAGAACCAACGGCAAAGAAAACTGGGAACTGCATTTGATAAATGCAGACGGTTCCAATCCGGTTAATCTGACCAATACTCCCAATGTAGATGAGATGTATCCTCATGTATCTGGTGATGGTACAAAGATATGCTTTATTACTGACGAAGGGACACGAAGAAGAAAGGTCCGAAGCGTTTACTACATGAATATCGATGGGACCAAACGAGTCAAGGTCGCCGACTACGCTCGGCAGCCGTGCTGGAGCCCTGACGGCAAAAGGATCGCATATCTGAAACAAGAGTACGAGCGCTACAGCACCAGAGAGAACGCAACCTCGGGACTTTTCATTTACGACCTACAAACCGGCGAACACAGAGAACACCCAAACAAACGTCTGCATCACATTTATGCCGTTTGTTGGTCGCCAGATGGTAATTGGTTGTTAGGCGCCGTACACGGAGGCATGGAGTACAGCGATGCTATTCTGGCTTTTGAAGCCAACGGGACACGAGTGTTCGATCTGGGTCGTTGGGGAGTCAAAGGGTGCAGGCCCGACCTTAGTGCTGAGGGCACAAAGATGGTGTGGGGGGAGACTGACTGGAATTTGTGCATCGGCGACATCGATCTAAAATCCAACGAACCACGCGTAACCGATATTCGTGAAGTTGTGAGATGTATGCGTAAGTCTAAGGTCTATCACGTCGACATCTCACCGGACAGCAGGTATATCGCCTTCAGCTACGGTCCCTTCAACGGGGGACAGCAGGTAGGCGGCAGAGCGAGGGGCTGGAATATCTGCGTGAGTGATTTTACAGGGAAATGGGTAGAAATCACCGCGGACGGTAACCACAATAAGGAACCGGATTGGGTACCACTTTCGGCTCCCGGCCATTGAGCATATAGGCAGGACAATATGACAAGAAGAATGCACACTTCAAGAACCCGATTGTACGTGCCAGCCATGGGGACTCTGTTGTGTCTGTCGCTGTGGCTTTTTGCAGCAGGGAAAGGGATTTGTGGGCCTAAGGCGTCATCTGAGCTAAAGCTCAAAGAGATTCCTTTCAAAATCGTGTACGAAACCTATCGCAACACGAACGGCAAGGAGAACTGGGAGTTATACCTGATAAATGCGGACGGCTCCAACCCGGTCAATCTCACCAACAGCCCCAACGTGGATGAGATGTATCCTCACGCGTCCCCGGACGGCCGCAGAATCTGTTTCGTCGCTGATGAACAGATAGGAAGGCAGAAAGTTAGAAATGTCTATTATATGAACATCGATGGCTCCGGACGCGTCAAGGTCGCTGAAAACGCTCGACAAGCATGTTGGGGTCCCGATGGCAAGACGATCGCCTATCTAAAGGGAGAATTTGAACGTTATACAATTAAGGATTTTGCAACTAAAGGCCTTTTCTTCTACGATATAGAGACGGGCAAACACAGAAAACACCCGAACAAGAATCTACATCACTTGTACAATATCTGCTGGTCCGCCGCGGCAGATTGGTTCCTCGCAACGGTGCATGGCGGGATGGGTTTCAAGCACGCCAATTTGGCCTTTGAAGCTAACGGAACAAAAGTGTTCGATTTGACGAAGTATGGTGTCACCGGCTGCAGGCCTGATTGTAGCGGTGACGGCAACAAGATAACGTGGGGGCTGAGCGACTGGGATTTGTGTGTAGGCAAGTTTGGCTTGGCTTCTGGTGCACCTCGGGTGACTGGTGTTCGCAAGGTTGTGAATTGCGGAAAAAAGGATGAGGTTTATCACTCGGACTTCTCGCCGGACGGCAGGTACATCACTTTTAGCCATGGCCCTAAAGCGACTGAAATGGTAGGCGGTAAAGCACCGGGCTGGAATATTTGCGTCAGCGATATGGACGGAAATTGGACAGTGGTCACCAAGGATGGAAATCACAATAAAGAGCCGGACTGGGTGCCGATTAGGACGGCGAGGCATTAGCCGGATGTGAGATTTAAGCAGAAAGAATTCGCTGTATGTGTACGCCACATAACACGCCTGCAACGCGAGTCTTCTGTCTACTGCTGATATTAGCAATTCTCACTGGTTGCCGGCGGTCCAAGCACACCACTGCTGCGCCGCAAGTCGTACAGACGAAAACCGGGATAGAAATGGTCGCGATTCCTGGAGGTTGGTTCGAGATGGGAAGCAAGAAAGGAGCAGCCGACGAGTCACCAGTCCACAAGGTGTGGGTCGATTCTTTTCTAATGGACAGATATGAAGTGACCCAGGAGCAATACGTCAAGCTGGTCGGAGCCAATCCTTCTTCCTTCAGGGAGGCCAGCAGACCTGTGGATACGATAACCTGGACCCATGCGGTTTTGTATTGTAATCTTCGTTCCCGCGCCGAGGGCCTTGAGCCCTGCTATGATGAAGAAAGTGAAGCTTGGGAGTGCAATTTCAAGGCAAATGGATACCGGCTTCCCACAGAGGCGGAATGGGAATATGCCTGCCGCGCGGGGACAGAAACAGAATACTATTTTGGCAGTCGGCCGCGCGCACTGAAGAAATATGCCTGGTACGCTGAGAACTCATTCAAGGAGACCCGCCCCGTGGGACAAAAGAGACCTAACCCATGGGGTCTTTATGACATGTACGGCAATGTTGCTGAATGGTGTAATGATGTATATGACACATATTACTATAAGCGAAGCCCTTCAAAGAATCCCCGAGGGCCAGAGGCCGGAGAGATAAAGGTTTTGCGTGGCGGGGGATGGCAAGACGGCATGGACAGTCTTCGGTCATCGTGGCGTGCGGGTGAGAATTTTAGTTTTGTAGATGCTTGTATTATGGATAGTACGGGGTTTCGTTGTGTAAGAAATGCGCCTCAAAACACTTCTCCTGAACAAGATTAGGACGTTAGTGGTTCAACATCGACAAAATATTGCGCATGTTTGTAAGGCTCTGCCTGGGCTTGATTTACAACTACCCGCAGCCCGCAGGGCCACCTCTTCCGAGCGAAGTTTCGGACGAGGCGTAGGCTCTCACAAATGAAATTGTGCGCAAAATGGTCACGAATATTATGTTCAAAAATTTTTTTGGTGTCGATTCAGTTTGTTATTTGAGACAATATCAGCTTTGATAGTGTATGGATGATTTGCTGTCGGCAAACCAAGGGACGCTTCAAA
>DAOWID010000366.1 GCA_030641115.1 Planctomycetota bacterium
GAGCATCGGCTTGCCTACACGGCCGATCGCGATGATCGCGCTGCGCAAGCTCCAATCAAGCGTCATCGCGTAGACCAGGTAGCCGTCGACCTTGTCCTTTAGGGCAATGGCTTTCTGAACGTCTTTAGGATTTTCAACGGTCAGCGGGGTGAACTTGATCTCGGGACAGCCTTGCTTGAGTAGTGTGAGGACCTCTCGCTGGCGGGCCTCGGTATCGAAATCCGGATACGGCCAAATCTCCCTGATTTTTGTGTTTGCTAGAAAGACCGCTGCGACGCGGACCTTCCTGATCTTGTCATCAGCAGCCGCGGTGAGCAGCGTCAGCCTGCTAACAGTCATCGCTGCAACTGCCCCGAAACCCTCCAGAAAACGCCGCCGATCGATAGCCTTGTGGCAACCATGACAGGAATGATGAGTCTGGCACTGGCACATTTAACTACTCCTTTTCTCGGTCAATACACGCACAGCCCGGCAATCGTGGAACTTTTCCACGCATATTACACCGTAGAGTCTACCAAACCTCGTCCAATAAAGAAAAGAGATTCTGTAAAGTGCTAAAGCACACCCTATAAAAAGGAGCGTAAAGCCTGTTATATTGCTTCAGTGAGCCGCAATAGAAAATTTTGACAGTTCTGGCTTTCTTCAACGGTCTTATGACCTCATTTCGTGCGATATATTGATTGGTGCGATTGTATCTGGAGAAAAGAGGCGATCGCACAAACAGGTTTGAAGGCAGGACCTCTAAACGGAGCGCCACGAAGGCTGTACTGTTACAGGTGGATACCCCACCATTTGGTTGGTTTGGCCGGAAGTTCAGGCGAGGCTGGCGACAAGATTGTCGGTAACAGTAGAAGTTAAAGACTGCGCAATGAAGACTCTTGGACCGACAAGTAAAAAAACCAATCGTGTATCAGGTTATTATACTCGAATAGTCACCTTATTCACTCCTAAAATATTCGTGTTTTTGCTCTTGCTCGTAGCAGCAATACTTGCGCGACCGGCTTGGCAAGCATGGCAGTCATACGTACATGTCAGGACCACCGAAACTCAACTGCGGCAGGTGGTCGGCTTAGAGGGGTCCATTATGCACTCTGACGAGGTGCTGACTATGTCAGCGAGGATGGCCGCGGCCACCGGCAACGCGGAGTGGATAAGTCGGTACGAAAAATCCAGCCCACGATTAGACTCCACTATCAAAGAGATTTTGAACATTTATGCGTATGATGATGGGAACGCAGGAGCAGTCTTAGCGACTCTTGCCGGTGACAAGCTTGTCAAAATGGAGAATGAGGCTCTTGAGTTGGTGCGTCAGGGAAATGATGAAGATGCTGCGGCTTTACTCCAAAGCCCGGAGTACCAAGAGCAGAAGCTGGCGTATCAAAGAGGAATGGTAGAGTTCGTGAGCAATGTGTCTACAGTTTTGGAGAGTCAGCGTGACAAACATTGGAAAAAGATTTTTGAGACCTGCATAGCGATTAGCAGCATTTTACTGCTGATGATATTTACCTGGTTAGTTACGCACCGAATGCGAAAACGCCTTCACGAACGCGTACGGACGGAGCAGAAGCTCAGCGCCTTTGCTCAAGAATGGCGAGAGACCTTCAACGCCATTACTGATGCTGTTTGCATAATTGATAAAAATGAAGGCAAAATACTTCAATGCAACAAAGCTATGACGTGGTTTTTGAAAAAACCTTATAACGCGATAATAGGTCGAAGCTGTTGCGAACTCATTCACGGCTCACCAGAACCGGTAAAAAAGTGTCCACTCGTACGCATGTGGAAAACCCGTCACAGTCAAACAACGGTTTTCCAAATAGATGAAAAATGGCTTGAAATCAAGGCAGACCCCGTGATAAACGATAAGGGGCATCTTGTCGGCGCTGTTCATGTCATATCTGATATCACTGAGCGCAAAAAGGCGGAGAGAGCTTTGCGAGAGAGTGAAAAGAAATTCAGACTGGCATTTGCGAATGCACAGGATGCCATATTATGGACAGATATCGAGACGGGTACCCTTATAAACTGTAATAAGGCAGCCGAAGAACTCTTTGGAAAAACAAGAGTTGAGATTATTGGGCAGCACCATACCACGCTTCACCCTAAAGAAAAGTCGGCATATTATCAAACTGTATTTGAGGGATTTGGCAAAGGCCTTAAGAACAATATTGAAGCAGAAATACTGACGAAATCAGGGCAAATCAAGACAGTGACTATTGCTGCTTCCACAACGTTCGTCGAGGGCAAAGAAATTATTCAGGGAATAATCCGAGACATAACTAAGAGCAAGAGAGCAATTGAAGAAATCGAGAATTTGGCCAAATTTCCGAGCGAAGATCCCAATCCCGTCCTACGGATATCAAAGGATTGTAGAATCCTCTATGCCAATGATGCCAGCTCGCCTGTACTCAAAACGTGGGGAGTCCAGAAAGGTCAGCGTTTGCCTGAGCCTTGGCGCAAAAAGATCGAGGAGGTCTGCGGTTCGGGCAATGGTTCTACGTTCGAGCTGACGTGCCATGATGGCCGCGTATTCATCATAAGATTGCAGCCTATAGTCGGACCAGGTTATGTGAATGCCTACGGCCTTGATATTACTAAGCGCAAGAAGGCTGAGAAGGCAAAGATGGAGCTGGAACTTCAACTTAGCCAGAAACAGAAGATGGAAGCTATCGGAACACTGGCAGGTGGCATCGCCCACGATTTTAACAATATTCTGGCTGCGATGCAAGGTTACGTAGAATTGTCACTTGATGACCTTCCGGAGGGAGCTGCGGTGCGGGATAATCTGGAGCAGGTGCTTTCTTGTGGCAACCGTGCCGCGAAGCTGGTCAAGCAAGTCCTGACCTTCAGCCGAACAGATCAACAAGAGAAAGAGCTAATACAGATTGCTTCCATTGTCAAAGAAGTCCTTGAGATGCTTAGAGCATCGTTGCCTGCAACAATCAAAATTCGTCGAAAGATAGAAGCAGATTCTAGTACGGTTCTGGCCGACCCAACTCAAATTCATCAGGTGTTGGTGAATCTTTGCACGAATGCCTCGCACGCGATGCGTGAGATGAGCGGTCTGTTGGAAGTCAGCCTGACAGATGTCAATCTTGAATCGGAGACTCAAATCGGTGATGAGCGTTTGGGGCAAGGTCCTTATGTAAAACTTAGCGTGAGTGATACTGGCTGTGGTATGGATAAAGAAGTCGTGGAACGGATCTTCGAGCCATTTTTCACTACGAAAAAGGTAAACGAGGGCACTGGGCTGGGGCTTTCTGTAGTCCATGGAATCATCAAAAACCATAGTGGAGCAATCACTGTTAATAGTACGCCCGGCGAGGGGACTACCTTCGACATATTTCTTCCTAAGGTCGAAAGCGACGAGGTTCAAGAAACTGAGCCGTCAGAGCTGGCTACCAAGGAGAAAGAGGTGATACTCCTGGTTGATGATGAACAAATGATGGTTGATGTGACAAAACAGATGTTAGAACGACTTGGATATGTCGTCGTTGCCAAGACGAGCAGCGTAGATGCTCTGGAGACATTTCAGGAGGAGCCTGATGAGTTCGATCTCGTCATTACTGACCAGGTTATGCCAAATCTGACTGGCACACAGTTATCCAGCGAACTTATCAGCATCAGGCCCGACATTCCGGTAATTCTTTGTACTGGATTTGGCGAAGACGTCTCTCCAGAGGATGTCAAGAGTATAGGGATCAAGAAGTTCGTCATGAAGCCCCTTAGCAAGCACAAGATGGCTACTATTATTCGGGGCGTATTGGACAGAACGAGGATACCCGACAGCATTGAGCACACACAGCCGATATGACCATTATGCAATATTACTCCATTTCAGAAATAGTACGACTACGAGATTGCCACGCTCGGC
>DAOWID010000433.1 GCA_030641115.1 Planctomycetota bacterium
AGTCAGCAGATCCAGCAGCTTACTGAGGAATCCGGCGCCGACTGGGAAATCGAGGCCCACGTAAAAGACGCGCTCAAGCAGCTCTTCAAGCCGGAATTTTTGAATCGCGTTGATGAAATAATCGTCTTCCACATGCTCACCAAAGATGATTTGAGAAAGATTGTCGATATCCAGCTCGATTACCTCACGGAACGTCTGAGCGCACGCAAGATTGGCATTGAATTCACTGACAGTGCTCGCAACCAGATTATGGATGAGGGTTACGACCCTGTCTTTGGTGCAAGGCCTTTGAAGCGGACAATTCAACAGCGCCTGGAGAATCCGCTTGCCACCCAGCTTTTATCAGGCAAATTTAGCGAGGGTGACACCATAAAAATCGACGCCGACTCCCATAGATTCACATTCGAGAAAGTTTAGGTTTCACTAAAGAAGAATCGAATGGAATTTGTTTTCTGATGGAATTTCCCGGATTATTTGGCAATATAGTGTATCGGCGGTCTTGGGAATGCTGTGAAACGCTGTATATGGGAAATCCCCGTGTACCCTATATTGGAAATCTAAGAAGACTTGAATCGAGAATATCAGATGAAGGAGTCGAGCATACGTATTTGTTTTTCTTGTGCCGCTGTCAGGTTTCTGTTCGTAGTTTGCATTTCTGTGAGTATGCTGCCCAAACAGGCCGAATCCCAAACTGTTGCCGGAAGATCACCGTGGAAATGTCACATCATAGATGGCACATCGCGGGGTGCTGATGGTGTAAAACTGGCAGATGTGAATCGTGATGGATTGATGGATGTCACGACCGGCTGGGAAGAAACAGGCCTTACACGAGTTTACCTGAATCCGGGACCTGGAAAGGTAAAGGCAAAGTGGCCCTTTGTGACAACGGGAGAAACACGATCAGTTGAAGATGCCGTGTTTGTTGACCTGGATGAAGACGGATTTGTTGATGTGGTTTCGTGTTGTCAAGGGAATACCCAAAGCGTATTTGTGCAATGGGCGCCGAAGAACAAGGATGAGTATCTTCAAGAATCAAAATGGCGCTCAGAGGTTATCCCAATATCAAAAGGTATGACGAGATGGATGTTTTGTATTCCGATGCAGGTTGATCAGAAGTCCGGGGTTGATCTCATCGCCGGCTCCAAGGCACCGAATGCGCAAATCGGCTGGTTTGAGGCGCCGAAAGATGCTCGCAACCTTAAAGCATATAGATGGCACACTATCAGCCCTGCCGGTTGGATTATGTCACTTCGAAGCGTGGATATGGACCATGATGGTGACCGGGACATCCTGGCCTCGGACCGAAAAGGCAAGATGCGAGGATGCCGATGGCTGGAGAATCCGGGAGTGGGTGAATCACAGAAAAAAAACTGGCCGAATCACTTCATAGGCTGCCGAGACAAAGAAGTGATGTTCTTGACTTTGGCCGACATCGATGAGGATGGTTTGCAAGACGTTCTGGTGGCAGCCAATGCCGGAAAAGCAGGTCAGATTATAATACTCCGACGACTTGACATCCAGGGGCGGCTCTGGAAAGAGTACGTAATTCCCTTCCCGGAACAATCCGGCACAGCCAAGGCTGTTGTGGTGGGAGATATGAACGCAGATGCCAAAATGGACGTTGTGTTCAGTTGTGAGAACGCCCGGTCTCCCAAGTCGGGGCTGATGTGGCTGGCTCGCAAAAAGGGAGTGTTCGATGGGAAATGGCAGGCACATGACATCAGCGGTCCCAAAGGAATCAAATATGATCGTATGGAATTGCTGGACGTCGATGGGGATGGAGACCTGGATGTTCTGGCCTGCGAGGAGCGGGAGAACAGGAAAGGGTTGGGACTGTTCTGGTACGAGAATCCGCATGTAGGAAAAGATCACTAAGATAATTCTCTAAAATACCGTTAGTGAGCCACGCAAGCCCTGAGGCGACGTTCACAGTGAAAGAGTCATTATTGAGAGAAAAATGGCATGGTTCAGATAGCTTAGATTCTGGGTCCGCCGCGGCGGATTGATTTGTGGCTCCATAGTGGGTGGCAGCCTCAAATCCGAAGGATTTGGGGATGGTTACGCCGCTTTTGGAGTCCGCCAGAGGCGGGCTGCGCTTGAGGCTGCCACCCAGGATTGAACCATGCCAAAAAAATGGAATTCCTGTAAGAAAGTGCGAAGTAAAGTCAACGCCCAGATACTAACGCCGAATCCCAACTGTGACCCTAAGAAAGCCAAGAAGTCAAAGAGGCGAGGGTAACCTGTCTCTCGTGCATATCGGCAGCCGAAAACGTTCTTGAGGGTAATACAGGCGATGGATTTCTCAGCATTCTTGGAATCTCAGAAAATAGTTTTGCTTGATGGGGCCATGGGGACCCAGTTGGACAGGCGCGGTCTGATGTCACGCGGCGAGAATAATCTTGCCGCCCCGGAAGCGGTGTTGGAGATTCATCGTGAATACGCCCAATGCGGGATTCACGCTCTGACCACTAACACTCTTACGATGAACCGTATTTACATCGAGACGCACAAAGTAGGCGTATCGGTGCGAGATGTGAATCGAGCTGGGGCTGAATTGGCACGGCAAGCCGCCGGCAGCGATCAATATGTGCTGGGCGACATTAGCTCGACCGGTCAACTGCTTGAGCCGTATGGCACCTACAAAGAGTCGGAATTCTACGATGCGTTTAACGAGCAGGCTGAAATCTTAGCTGAATCCGGAGTTGATGCCTTCATCATCGAAACCATGTTTGATCTGCGCGAGGCGACGTGTGCGCTTCGTGCGTGCAAAGACAACTTCTCGCTGCCCGTTATTGTCTCAATAGCTTTCACAACTGAAGAAAAAGGCGGCAGGACAATGATGGGCAACTCCGCCCAAGACTGTGCCGGAACACTCACCGATGCCGGCGCAGATGTCATCGGCGCCAACTGCGGTGATATTGACCCGGCTCAGATGGCTACGGTAGTATCTGTGCTTCGGTCGGCGACGACACTGCCGATCTCTGCACAGCCCAATGCCGGGAGGCCCAAATTGTTCGATAACCAAACAGTATTCGAGATGGCGCCCGCACCTTTTGCCGAAGGTATAGCCGAATGCTTACAAGCCGGTGCACGTATTGTTGGTGGCTGTTGTGGAACAACGCCCGAGCATATTCGCGCCGTGGCCGGCGTGTTAGAGCAGAAGTAAGGGCCATTGGTCCCGCTGCGCGCGGTATTTCTATGGGTCGGATGCTGAAAAAAGGAGATTCGGGCACGAACGACGATGAAGCAGCTGAAAGGCCGCGTCGAAGACGGAACGTGTTTCGTATCCTTATTGCGTCATTCATCATCATCGTTGTTGGGTTTGCACTTTTCAGAGTTAGCCTGAGACTAAAGCTCCGGGCCAAACTCCACGCCATCCGTGCCGCCGGTTATCCTGTCACGTGTGCCGAATTGGACAAGTGGTACGCAATGCCCGCGTCTGCCGAGAACGCCGCTGACTACCTGATAGATGCCTTCTCGTACTACCACGAATTGGATGGCTCGCAAGGAAGGCAGCTTAGGTCGGTAGCAAAGAGGCTGCAATTTGCCACACCTACAGAACCGCTGTCTGAGGAAACCAAAGCTCTCATCATCCAGTATCTCACCGACAACCGAGAAGCCCTTGAGTTGCTCCATAAGGGCGCGGCAATACAGCACAGCCGCTATCCGATCAATCTTAGCAGATGGGTTGACACCGGGTTACCCCACATGGCTAACATATACAGAGGTGCCAACCTGCTCGTGCTGGAAGCCGCCTGGCACGCTGAGAATGCCGAATCCCAGTTGGCTGGTCGCGCAATAATATCAATCTTTGGCCTGGCCCGGTCACTCTCCCAGCAGCCCACCTGCGTATCTCAATATGTTCGGCTGAGGTATCAGGGTCTTGCGGCATCGACACTCGAATATGTCATCAATAAGACCAACTTTACAGATGAGCAATTAGTCAACCTTGGTTTGGCTCTGGCTGATGCTCAGGACCGTACCGGCATCCAGTGTGGTATTATTGGCGAGCGATGCACGGGAATCGACATATTGACAATGCCCTCTATCGAAATGTCCCAAACCATTGAATATATCCGGGAGGGGTTGTCACCTTCCCGTTTCGGTGCCTTCGTGCGGGACTTGCCTTCGCCTCTGAATACTCTTCTTGGTGCTCTGCCCTTCGCCCTTTGCAAGTTCGCAGGCTTAGCTGATATGGAGGCAATCAACTACCTCAACCTTATGGACGCCTACATAAAAACAACCGAGCTTCCTCCACACCAGCGCCAAGATACAGTTGATGCTATCGCTGCTGAGCTTGGTGCGAAATCTAAATTCCGTATCCTCCCGAGTGAACTTCTGCCTGCATTTCCCTGGTTAACCACCGAAGATATAAGAACCATTGCTCGACTCCGCACTGCTGACGTTGCTCTGGCAATCCAGCGTTATCGCCTTGCGACCGGCAGTCTTCCGGACAGCCTTGAAGAGCTTGTGCCGAGCTACCTCGATGCCGTCCCGAAAGACCCCTTCGATGGTAAAGACCTGCGATACAAGAAACTCGACATTGGCTTCGTGGTCTATAGCGTAGGCGAAGATGGAAAGGACGATGGCGGCGTGCAAGTATCGCCGGAGGAAACTGGCCTATATATCCCAACAACAGACCTTACTTTCATAGTTCAGCGATAGTAACTGGTGGGCAATTCTAATTTGCGAGAATTGTCTTGCTTTTTTCCGCGTGAGGGCCAGAATAAGCCGTATCATTTTGCCGGCGTTTTTCAAGCCGGAAACTTCGAGAAATCTTGATCGTCGGTTGCCAATTTAGAAGGGATTTCGGATGGAAATTCAGACGGTTTTAGAGCAGGTAAAAAAAGACGAGATAAAATTCATCACGCTCCAATTTACGGATCTCTTAGGGGTTATAAAAGAGGTCATCATACCGGTTGAAGAGCTGGAGGACGCGCTGACCGAGGGGGTCTGGTTTGACGGCTCTTCAATCGAAGGCTTTGCTCGAATACAGGAGAGCGATTTATTCCTAAAGCCGGTCGCGACGACTTATGCCGTTGTCCCGTGGCTAACCCAAAACGGCAAAACCGCAAGGCTGATATGCGATATCTACCGTGCAGACGGTAAGCCTTTTGAAGGAGACCCCAGATTTATCCTCAAACAAGCAGCGGATGAGGCAGCAAAACAGGGCTTTATCTTCAATGTCGGCCCGGAGCCGGAATTCTATCTGTTTAGGACAGATGACCAGAAAAGGACCAGCCCCTTAGATTACGGCGGTTATTTCGACCTTTCCTCTCATGAAGGATATAAGGTAATAAAAGAGATAATAGCGGCGCTTGAGAGTTTCGGAATTAAGGTTGAAACATCCCACCACGAGGTTGGGCTCGGCCAATACGAGATAGATTTTCATTACGGCCAGTGCCTGGATATAGCTGACAAGGTCGTTACGCTGAAATACAGTGCAAAGAAAATCGCTCAAATGCACAATCTGCATGCCACTTTCATGCCGAAGCCGATAATGGATATGGCCGGTTCGGGGATGCACATTCATCAGAGTCTGTTTGATACCAAAGCCAAAACAAATGCGTTTTACGACAAGGAGCACGAGTATAATCTGTCCAGGCTTGCCTACAACTTCATCGCAGGGGAAATAAAGCACATAAACGCGATGTGCGCAATTCTTTGTCCCACTGTCAATTCGTACAAGAGGCTGGTTTCAGGGTTCGAGGCGCCCGTGTACATAACCTGGGCTGCTATGAACCGCTCAGCTCTTTTGAGAATTCCTAAGTGGTTCAGGCAGAGAAAGGAAGCTGCGAGGATCGAGCTAAGATGTCCCGATCCTTCCTGCAATCCGTATCTGGCATTTGCCGTTATGCTAAAAGCAGGCCTGGAAGGAATTAAGAATGACTTGACGCCACCTGAGCCGGTCGAAGAAAATATTTACCAGCTTGACGGCGAAAGCCTGGTCAAGAAAAACATTGGTGTCTTGCCTACGTCGCTACGGGAAGCTCTGGACGAACTGAAGAAAGACAAACTCATCCACGAGGTCCTCGGAGAGCATCTCTTTCAAAAATACATTGACGTGAAAACGAAAGAGTGGGACCAATTCAAAAAGCAGGTTACCAACTGGGAGATTGAAACGTATTTGGACATTTTTTAGGTTTCTTTAGTGCTTTGTTACTTGTGATGTGAGAAATTGTCATTGCGAGGTCTTTGAAAAAGATCGTGGCAATCTCAATCGTTTGCTGGAGTTTGGATTGCTTCGTTCCGCCACAGGCGGACCTGCGGAGGACTCCTCGCAATGACAATCCAACAATTGGGCTTTAACAGAGCACTATTTGGTCGGCATGATAGAGATTCGCAAAGCAAGATCGGGTAATTCGGAGCGCATCGTTGAGTTGCAATTGCAGATGGCGAAGGAGACGGAGGGACTAGAGCTCGATAGGAACATAGTAATCAGGGGAGTGCGCGGCGTTTTCGAGGAGCCGGCACGCGGGACCTATTGGGTGGCGGAGGAAGACGGCCGGATCCTTGGAGTCCTTCTGACGATACCGGAATGGAGCGACTGGCGAAACGGAACGGTGCTCTGGATACATTCACTTTATATCGTTCCCGAGGCCCGTAAGCGAGGCGTCTTTAAGAGACTATATATGAATTTGAAGAGGCAGGTGGAAGAATCAGACGAGTTGAGGGGGCTGCGTCTGTACGTGGACAAGCAGAACAAGCCAGCACAAGAAGTGTACGAAAAACTGGGGATGAACAAAGACCACTACGAGCTGTACGAATGGCTCAAGTGAGTACCAAACAATGGCGCATAAAGGATAGCGGATAATGCTATCTATTATTTTGGTTCCTCGCAAGAATTGGCAATACAAAGAACGTTTTTCGCATTTTGGGTTACCAGCAGGATAAAGCAAGGGCCCAGAAAAGCCAGGTCTAATTCTGCTAGAAGCCTACAAAGCCCAAAACGCAGAAACGTCAGGTTTTTCTACTGTAATGTGTCTTATAGTGAACACGGACAATTTGATGTCTTGCTATATCATATCGCTTTGTAAAATAAAGATTTATGGCGTTTATCTGTTGATTTATCTGCACAGATTTGCGTGAGGAGCCACTTTTTTATTGATATACGACTCTTTTTCCGAAAGAATGTGAACTGAAAACCAGACAGACGTAGCCCATTGTATGTCTCGTTTCCAAGTAAGTTCAAAAGTGTGAGTTCTCTCAAGGAGTTTGGCATGGCCGTCTTAGGGGTAAAGAAGAGGAAGGAACAGGAAATGACCTTTGTGGAAAGCATCAGCTATGGTCGCGATAATAAGGAAGAAGACTTACATCGGCTTGTAAGCTTCAATCCAAAATTGGTTATCTTGGAGCAAGAAGATGGCAAGAGGCTGCCAACAGCAACGGTCGGAGACCACCTGAGACTTGCTTCAGGGGAGGCAGATCTCCTCCTAATGGACATAGTAGGCAATCTTAGCCTTGTTGAACTCAAGCGAGATAAGACGCCACGTGACGTCATTGCGCAGATACTGGACTATGGTTCTGATTTACATCAGATGACGGTTGACGATCTGGAACAACTTGTAAGGAAGCACGGAAAGTACGATGGTCTGGTGGATGTTATCGCAAGACTCCAAGAGGAGAATCCGGAATACGAAGATGTTGATGTGAATGATGTCAAGGAACGAATTGGTGAGTGTCTTCAAGGGAAACGTCTCCAGCTTCTTGTTGTGTCCTACGATGTAAATGAAGGAATAAGAAAAGTAGCCGATTTCCTTCGAAATACTTACGGAGTCAAAATCTATTGCGTGGAGTTCGACTATTTTGAAGGTGATGACTATGAGTATTTCGTTCCAGAGACCATTGGGATTGAGGAAGTTAAGCGGATCGAAAGTAAAGAACTGTCCGCGACCCAAAAAGCATACAAGGCGTTTTACGGTGAACTCCTTGACCGGCTGAGAGAGGAGAAACCAGAGATAACGCAGCAACATTCCCTTCCTCAAAGTTGGATCGGGTTACCTATTGGGCATTCGTACATCCATCTCGAATGGGCATTTCACGGCCGCCCAAGAAATTCATTCGAAGTCGGATTACACTTTGAGAAGCCATCAAAAGAAGAAAACAAGAAACTCCTTGATCACTTCGTTACTATCAGAGATGAACTCGAGAGAGAACTCCAAGGCTTGCAATTAGAGTTTCAGTTCCCATGGGGGAAAAGATGGGCAAGGATATATGCTTTGAAGCAAGAAGGTGAAATGACCGCAGATCTTAAGGGCTGGGCAGTACAGACAGCACTTAGATTTTACTCTGCGTTTAAGCCGCGTTTGGACGAGCTCCTTAGAAGCTAAAAGACATCCTTTTTCAACTATTGTTTTGTACGTTGCATGTTAGAGATTTACGCCGATGCCGCGCGTGGCGACGTGGTTTAGTTCCGTTTAGGCCTGGAAGTACCTCACAGTCAGCAATAGTCCCAGCGCAAAGACAGCAGATCCCACTATCAGTGCGAGATACACAGTCCAGCTTAGTCTTCGTTCGAGTACCGAGTCTTGCGGCTTTGATGGGTTGTAGTGTACGTTTACCTGCTTTCCAGTAGGGTAGCGATTCAGAATCTGGCGGGCATGGTTTGGATTACCGCTGCCATAGTCGCCGAAGCAAATCCTGTTGCCTGAGTATTTTGTGCCCTCGACCGAGTAATCATAGACTATCGCTGCGCGATAGGTGATGGATCGCCCCCGGCCTCTTCGTCGAAGTCAAGCCAATGTGGAGCGTCATGCGGGAGCGTGTTATAGATTCACCGGGATACCTCGGCCGGCGAGGTATTCTTTCATCTGCCTTATTGTGTAATTTCCGAAGTGCGTGATCGAGGCCATGAGTACTGCATCTGCTCTGCCGTCGACGATGGCTTCGTAGAGATGCTCCAGTGTCCCTGCTCCGCCGGATGCGATTACGGGGATGTTGACCGCATCGCTGACCGCTTTGTTCAGTTCATTATCGTAGCCTGCTTTCGTACCGTCAGCGTCCATGCTGGTCAGCAGTATTTCGCCTGCACCTAATTGTTCACCCTGGACAGCCCAATCGACGACGTCGATATCGGTCGGCTCCGAACCGGCCTTTACGCAGACTTGCCATTTGTGTGTTTCTTTCTTTGAGCGGCGAGCATCAATGGCAAGCACTACGCACTGATTTCCAAAGCGCTGGGCGGCTTCTGCAATTAGATTTGCGTTTTGAACCGCAGCCGTATTTACAGAGACCTTGTCGGCTCCACTCCTCAGAATCGTATCGATTTGCTCGACCGTTTGGATGCCGCCGCCTACGGTAAACGGGATGAAGACGTTTTCCGCGACCTTTTCGACCAGCTCGATGATTGTTTTGCGAGACCGGATGGTGGCGGTGATGTCAAGAAATACGAGCTCATCGGCACCGGTGTCACTGTATCTGGCACCGAGTTCCACAGGATCGCCTGCATCACGAAGGTTCAAAAATTGGACGCCCTTAACCACGCGATTGTCTTTAACATCGAGGCAGGGAATGATTCTTTTAGTAAGCATTAATAGTATCCGTTTTTATTTTTAACCACAGATTTCACAGATTGCACGGATTTTCATTGTTCATTTCTTACTGCTATCAGTGTTAATCTGTGTTCTTTTTTCTTTTGACTCTTCTTTTTTGCCTTTTCTCTGCGTTCTCCGCGTTCTCTGCGGTTAAGCCTTTTCCTTCTTGCAAATATCCGAGAAATTCTTGAGGACCTGCAAGCCGGCTTTGCTGCTTTTTTCAGGGTGAAACTGCACGCCGTATATATTTGCCTTTTGCACCGATGCGGCCAGATCAAAACCATAGTCGGTATAAGCGACTTTGGCCTGACCGTCAGTGACATCGGCATAGAAAGAGTGCGCGAAATAGAAATGTTTTTCTTGGCCAAGGCCGGCAAACAAATCCATATCTTCGGGCATCTTGACCTGATTCCAGCCCATATGTGGAATGGTTCTACCTGGGGGTATCGCAACAACGCTGCCGGTCACCAATCCGAGGCCCTTGTGCCGGCCGTGCTCGCTGCTGTGGTCAAAGAGCATCTGGTAGCCGACACAAATACCCAGCAGCGGTTTTCCGCTCAAAGCAATCTTTCTTATCAGGTCGCCCAGTGAACCCAAGGCGCTGACAGCATACCCGAAAGCCGCGACGCCAGGCAGAACCAGGCCCGCAGCGTTTTCGATCGTCTCGGAATCCCGGCTGAGTGCCACATCGCAGCCTATGTGCCGAAACGCGTTGCACACGCTCCTGACGTTTCCCACATTGTAGTCGATAACAACTATCACAATTACAATTTACTATTGACTATTGACTATTTACTATTTAACATCAACAAAAGCAACGTCGGGTCACAGACGCGCAAAAAACAATAATAAATCGTAAATTGTAAATAGTAAATAACCAATGTGTGGCATAGTAGCTTATCTGGGCAAGAAAGTTGCGCAGCCGATTCTTATAGAAGGGCTGAAACGTCTGGAGTATCGGGGCTACGATTCTGCCGGTGTGGCGCTCTTGGGAAGTGATGGGATAAGGATCAGAAAAACCAGCGGCAGGATCAGTGCGCTCCAAGAGATCTTGGATGAGCCTGATAGCACGCAGACGCTCGGCATCGGGCATACACGCTGGGCTACGCACGGAGAGCCGAACACCGTTAACGCGCATCCGCATATCGACTATACCGGCAAAGTCACCGTCGTTCACAACGGCATTATCGAAAACTACGATACGCTCAGGACATGGCTGCAAAACGAAGGTGTCAAGTTCGCAAGCGAAACCGACACCGAGGTGATAGCAAATTTGATTGGCTACTTCTATGCCAAGGATGCTGATGGACAGGATGCGGAATTACCTAAAGGACAGAACAAATTTGAGTGGTCTGTTCAAAAGGCTCTCGGCGAGCTGCATGGCACCTACGGTCTGGCAATTGTCTGCTCCGATTTTGCCGATATGCTGATCGGCGCAAAGAAGGGCAGCCCTTTGATTCTGGGCGTAGGTGATAGCGAGTACATCCTGGCCTCAGATGCTTCCGCAATTGTGGAGCATACTACGCAGGCGATATACCTTTCCGACAACGAGATGGTTACCGTTAGCCCTGACGGGTTTCATACCAAGACAATTGACAATGTCACCGTCACCAAAGACCTGCAGCAAATTGAGTTCTCACTGGATCAAATCGAGCTGGGCGGCTACGCCCACTATATGCTCAAGGAGATATGCGAGCAGCCAAAGGCACTGAGCACGTGTATGGGGGGCAGAATCGACAAGCGAAATGAAAGAATCAAGCTCGGAGGTGTAGGCGACCACTTGCGCGAGCTGACCCGTACCAAACACCTGATCCTCACTGCTTGTGGTACGGCTTTCCATGCCAGTCTGGTCGGCGAATTTTTGTTTGAACAGTTAGCGCGTATTCCAACTGAGACGGAGTACGCCAGCGAATTTCGATATCGCAATCCAGTCATCCAGGATGGCACTGTTGTTATATCGATAAGCCAATCGGGCGAAACTGCCGACACTCTTGCAGCCGTCGAGCAGGCCAAAGAGCGGGGAGCTACGGTGCTCGGCATTGTCAACGTCGTCGGCTCTTCCATCGCCAGAGCCACGGACGCAGGGATATATTTACACGTGGGACCGGAAATAGGTGTTGCCAGCACAAAAGCCTTTACTGCGCAGGTTACTGTCCTGACGATGCTGGCAATCGAGTTGGCCAGAAGAAGACATATCAGCAGTACCCAGGCAGCGGAGTACATCGATGAGCTTGCTCAGATACCGGACAAGATAACTCAGATACTCCAGCAGTCTGACCACATCAAGGAAATCGCCTCAGCAAACATCGACAGAGACAACTGGCTTTTCCTCGGCAGAGGCTTCAATTATCCGGTTGCCCTTGAAGGCGCTTTGAAGCTAAAGGAAATAAGCTACATTCACGCAGAGGGTCTTCCGGCTGCGGAGATGAAGCACGGCCCGATTGCTCTAATTGTTGACGGCATGCCTGCGGTTTTCATCGCTCCGGCTGGGCCGCAATATGACAAGATCATGGGCAATATTGCCGAAGTCAGGGCACGGGGCGGCAAGATTATCGTTGTCGCAACCGAAGGAGACGAGCATATCAAGTCCGCCATTGGCGAGGCTGATCATTTAATCACCGTCCCTGACGCACCGGAGATTTTGCAGCCGCTGCTGACCGTTGTGCCGCTGCAACTGCTGGCCTATCATGCTGCCGTGCTGCGTGGCCACGATGTTGACAAACCTCGAAACCTCGCAAAAAGCGTCACAGTCGAGTAATCGGTGGAAATCCGAAATCCAAATCGCGAACCACACATAAAACGTGCAAGAAAACCCCGCGTGCAACATGGGGCTAAATATGAAAGGTATTTAGCCCCCAGTTTTACTGGGGGTTACTTGTCCTGCGCCTTTACCCTTGTAGAGCTGCTTGTTGTCATAGCAATCATCGCTCTTCTGCTTTCGATACTTACGCCGTCGCTGATGAGGGCCAAGTCTACAGCCATGCGTATGACGTGCGCACACAACCTCAAGCAGATCAATCTGGCGGTGAACCTTTATTTGAATACGAACGATAATACGTATCCCTGTGCCCAGGACCCGCTGCCGGCGGGCTATTGGCTGTGGATGGGACGGGGCTGGCGAGGTTTCGTCGAGCCGTATCTGGGAGGCAGCATCGATGTCAATAATCCTTCGGTTCTGTTTTGCCCGCACGACCGCATCGCCAAGGAAAAATACGAATCCACCAGTTACGCCTACTCGATGACTTTCTACCACAGTCCACAGCAGATCGACACGATGAGCAGCCCAAGTGACACCTACGGTATAACTTCCCAGCCCTCTATACCGCAGCGAAGTTTTGATGTTGCCAACCCATCAGGAAAGATTCTCATCGGAGAATGGCTCAGCAATCATTCGCCCATAGAGCCGGACAAAGGCTGGTGGTGCTGGCAAGGCTCGCGCAACTATCTGTTTGTCGACGGCCAGGTCCGTTTTCTTCAAGCCGACCAGATTCGCCCCGCCCGAGACGACCTGCCAGACGCAAACCTGACAATCCACGGCATCAAAGGCACCGACCGGCCCCCTTAGAAATTCGGTCCCAAATCGGGATTTACCTTTTCCACGAAAAGAAAAGACGTTATCCTCTAACAAAGATTTCTCCTATCACAGGGGCAAAAACCACCAGAAAAAGGCCCCAAAGTTTAAGGAGAAAGTATGGGGAATGTATGAAGCAGTATAAGGAAAAACGGCAATGGACCGTTCTGATGTTAAAGAATTGTACTTTATTACGCTTATTTCCAATGTCCGGTCTATTATTGATTATGGGATATTATCCCACAATAAGTCTGTTGAAATTCTCCATGATGATTCTATCGCAATGCTAGAAATGCAGGAGAAGCGCAAGATCAAGAAGATTCC
>DAOWID010000031.1 GCA_030641115.1 Planctomycetota bacterium
TTCAAAGACCCAAATGCCTTCTCAGCGCCGAAGGCAATGTCTCCAGCTACATAACGGCCTGTATGAATCAGACCCTTAGTGAGAACCCTCATCTCTGCTTTGACGGCTACATAAGTACTCATCACCACCGTGATCAAGACCAGTAATGCCGTGTAGAGCACGATCTTGTGGTGGATCGATATTTTGACCCGGATTTGCTTATCGTCCCCCTGATTGTGCATAATACTTAACCCAGCAGTTTGTTTTCTATATCTCCGCTCTTGTACCTGGCTTTAGCTCGAGCACTTCCACCTCTGGTGCGTCCTTTTCAATGCACTTTCTGAACTGTTCAGTGCTCTGAGTAAGAACAGGGAAGGTGGCGAAGTGCTCCGGAATTACAACACGAGGCCCAATGAGTTTGCAAGCATAGGCTGCTTCATTGGGTCCCATAGTGAACACACCACCAATGGGTAGAATAGCTACGTGCGGCTTATAGTAATCCCCAATGATGGTTTTCATATCCCCTATTAGAGAAGTATCTCCCGAGTGGTAAATCTTCAAGCCATTTTCAAATTCTATGATGTACCCTACAGCCTCACCCACGAAACGGTTGGTTCCCTCAAATCCGGTCAATTGGGCTCCTGCTGAATGAAATGCCTCGACCATAGTTATCTTAATCCCGCCAAAATCAGCCGTTGCTCCCTTATTACCCAGAGTGAAGGTCTGCGTATCAGCCGCTGGGATTTCGCTTTTGATGAAGAAGCTTAGCTCCCACGGAGCCACAACCTTTGGATTGTACTGCTCAACAAGCTCCTGCGCGTCTCGCAGCATGAAGTGGTCGACGTGACCGTGCGTCCATAAAATCAGGTCAACCTGCCCAAAACTGCCCTTTTTCTTGTATTTGCCCGGACATTTTGGGTTCGTCGTGATCCACGGATCAAGCAGGATATTCCTGGCCTTACATGATGTGAACAGAAAACTTCCATGGCCCAACCATTCGATACCAGTCTTCCCATCAGCGACTGGCTTTCTTTCTTCCGCCTTGCCAGGTACACCTTTCAGAAGATGGCCAAGACCAGCAGCACAAACGGTAACACCCAAACCTTTAAATAGATGTCTTCTTGAAACCTTCATCTTTTGTCTCCTCTTAGCTCACCATTAGTCACTGGCTTAGAACCTATAGGACATACTCAGGCCGCACCAAAGCTGATCTTCTTCGTTGACCGAATCGTCCATCGAAATCTGATAGTTCAAGTCAGGGCTGATGGTCACATCCCCGACCGGAATACCCGTGGAGATACGTAAAACGGCATGTGACCAATCATGGTCTATAGGGGCGCCCCCCATACCATCGTTGTACGCCATTTCAGCAGAAAGATGAATCACCTGGTCCTTGCCTTCTGCCAGCAAGTTGGCCACGGGCAAGTCGTAGCCAAGGCTTAAGATATGAATCCAGCCGGCAGCAGTGCGATTAAGCCCACCGCCTTTGGCTGGCCAGAGGCTGCCCACATAGTAGCTGGGCACTAAGGCTCGCCCGCCTATGCTAGCGAGGTTAGGCCATGAAAAACTACCACCAATCTCCTGTGCGTCACTATCTCTGGAATTAGTATGAGGATAATCGTAGTAGATACAATTGACTGAATAATTAGTTGCGTAAGGTGTATCTGTTAAGAAGGAATTGCTATACGCCATGACATAGTCGATTTCTTCCTGCTTCTCTGATCCACTTGAAAGTGCCCAACAACTCCACACCGTTGTGCTAAAGCCCGTGCCAAACCAATCTAAATTAATACTTGGCTGAACGGCACCATGATCATCAAAGCGATCCAAACCACGCCAGATATGCTTGCTCGCAAATCGAGTATTAAAATTAACTCCGACCTTGGCTTGCTGATTCCTGTCTTCCTGTTGTGCGAATGCTTGTGTGTTAAGCCTGAACACAAGCAGAGCTGTAAATCCAATTGCAACCGGCCATTTTGCAAGACTTCTTTGCCTGAACATAATCGGTACCCCCAATTAAAGTTACTATTCTGCAATTCTTTGGCCGTTGTCTCCAACGGCGAACCTACACCATGTGTGCATCCAGCACGGTTCTGGCGGAGCGTGCTGTTGGTCCTCAATTACAAGAGTGAGGAATTCGTTTAGTCCTAACCCCCAATTCAAATACCCCCATATTTGGGATGGATTTCGGACCATCCAGTTGAGCAAGTTATCGGCAAATAAAGATAGTGGTTTCAGCAGAAAATCTGTTTTCTTCAAGTGATATTGGAATTTTTCGCCGGGCAGGTCGGAGGGCAAAACAGCAGGATTTCTGGTAATACGCGCTATTGCTGAGCAGTATGAGAGTGCGGCTTTGCGTCTTTCACTGTCTTCATGGCATCATCTAAATGAGTAAGCAGATATTTTTTATCCGGACCTCCAAGATGCTCCCAGGGGAGGATTTCGCCAGGCTCAAATTTTCTTTGTGCGGCGGCCTCAACATCGATTCCGGATTTCTCAAAGGCTTTTCGCCAGAGTTCATAATCGAAGCATTCATTCCACAGATCAAATCTTGCGCCTGCCCGCCAGGCAGCCTCGATAACGTCGCAATATCGCCTGCCGCCCCGGCCTATTGCCGATTCCAATACGCTGCGGTTGATGTCGTGGAACTTGAACTGCAGGAATCTTGCACGGAGTCTGCTTTTCTCGTCGAGGATGAGATTCTTGGCCTGCTCGAAATATGATTTTGGCTTTTGGCCGAGCCAGCCGAACGGCGTGTGAGGCTTGGGAACAAGCCAGCTTATGGTTATGTTGATCTGACCAGTTTTGCCGTCAATTTTCTTGCGAAGTTTCGCCAGTTGAAATGATAGCTCCACAATTTGCTTTACGTCTTCCATTGTCTCACCAGGCAAGCCCACCATAAAGTACAACTTCAATTTTTGCCAGCCGGCTCGGTACGCCGCCTCCACTGCGGCAAAAAGGTCCGCGTCTTTGAGGGGCTTGTTGATGATTTGCCTCAATCTTTCATTGGCAGCTTCAACCGCAATTGTCAGGCCGCTTTTCCGTACTGAAGTCACTAATTCTGGAAGGAGCTTTAGCTGTTGGTCAACGCGTAGGCTCGGCAGTGACAGGCCAACATATTTGTCTTGGAAATACGCCCGCAGGCCAGTGACCAATTCTTCGAGGTTGGGATAATCCGCAGACGATAGGCTCAACAGGCTGACTGTATCGAACCCTGTTGAGTGGTAACAGGCTTTGGCAATATCTATAATCTTTTGGACGCTGCGGCGGCGAACGGGCCTTCTGCAAAAGCTGGCCTGGCAAAATCTACATCGGCCGGGACAGCCTCGCATGATCTCCACACTGACTCGTTCGTGAACCGCTTGGGTGAATGGGACTATTGGGCGCAGCGGTGCGGGAGCATTTTCGAAGTTTTTGACAACGGCATTGCTGAATCTTCTGGGTAAATCCGGTAGAGCCGGCTGAAAAGATTTTATCTTTGCTTCGTTGTACTCAAACTCATAAAGAGAAGGGACATAGGCCCAGTCGAATCTCTTAGCGGCCCCAAGAAGGATTTCCTTTTTTGTGGTGCCGACTTTTTTCTCACTCTTTATCAATTGTGCCAGTTGGACTACCGCTTCTTCGCCCTCACCCAGTACGAACAGGTCGATGAACTCATCCATAGGTTCACAGCAGTTCGACATACCGCCGCCCGCGATGACCAGCGGCTCATTTTCGCCTCGGTCGCAGCTTCGAATGTTGATACCGCCGAGGTCGAGCATATTGAGTACGTTCGTATAGCACAGCTCGTTGGTCAGGCTAAAGCCGACGATGTCGAAACTTTTTAGTGCTGCTCTGGACTCCAGACTAAACAGAGGAATTTTCTTCTCGCGCAGCACTTTCTCGGCATCAATCCACGGCGCGAAAACTCGCTCAGCAGCTACGCCATCAATGCCGTTGAGGATATCGTATATAATCATCAAGCCCGTGTAAGACATTGCCACTTCATAGACATCCGGAAAGCACAATGCTATGGTCAGGTCGCGGAGCGTGAGGTCTTTTTTGACCTGGTTTATCTCGCCGCCGATATATCTGCTGGGTCTGCGCACAAACGGCAGAAACTCTCTGTCAACCTGCTCTGCCAATATTGTCACTTCTCTTTTACTCACACCGGCATTATAAATTGACTATTGATTATTTTCTATTGATTGTTGTGCAATTATCAACTATCAAATCTTATATGTAGAAAGGCCTTCTTATGAACAAGAGACGTAGCCGGATTGTGATCATAATCTTCCTGGTTTGTTTGGTGGCGGTGTTTTATTTGTCGGTTGTTGCCAGAGGACGTGTCAAGGTTGATAGCGGCTACCGCGTCGTTATGGGGACATTCGCCCGCGTCGTCGCCGTTGCGAAAAATTCAAACAAAGCTCGCAATAGTATACAGGCCGCCTTTGCTGAAATTGAGAAGGTCGACGAGCTGATGAGCGACTACAAGAGTGATTCGGAAATAAGTCAGATCAATAGAGACGGGTTCAAGCGGGCTGTTGAGGTCAGCGAGTCAACGTACGAAGTCCTCCGAAAAAGCATTGAGTTTAGCAAACTGACCGGCGGGGCTTTTGATATTACCGTTGGGCCTTTGGTAGATTTGTTGCGTTCGGCAGAGAAGAAAGGGCTTGCTGCGAGCGAAGAGGAAACCGCTCAGGCCAAGTTGAAAGTGGGTTTTGAGAAGTTGCAGCTTGACGGTGAAAATAGGACAGTGAAGTTTGCGGTTGACGGTATGCGCCTGGATTTGGGCGGGATAGCAAAAGGATACGCAATTGATAAGGCCGTTGAAGCAATGCAGAAGTGCGGAGCAAGCGGGGCAATGGTCGACATTGGCGGTGACATCCGATGTTTCGGGACACCACCAAAAGGTCGAGACCATTGGCTAATCGGTGTGCAGGATCCCAACGTGGCAGACGACGATATTGGCACAGGACAACTACTGTCAACTTTGAAACTAACAAACGCCGCTGTTGCCACAAGCGGCGGCTATCGGCGATTCGTTTTGATAGATGGCAAGAAGTACAGTCACATAATCGATACTAACAGGGGCAGCAGCGCGAGCGAATTAGCCAGTGTGACCATCATCTCCAAAGATGCAATCAGCGCAGACGCTTTGGCCACAGCAGTTAGCGTGATGGGTTCTGAGAGGGGCCTTGCTTTAATCGAAAAAACGCTGGAAACCGAGGCGGTTTCGATCTCTTCAAAGCCAGAGTTTAAGCTCATCAAAACCAGCGGCGCAGAAAGGTACACAAAGTAGGAACGATTTGTGAATTGCTTCGTTTTCGTTGAGGCTCATGGTTGACTTATCGGCCCAGTATTTTATAATATGTATACTGAAGAGCCACTCTACCAAGATAGTGAACAAGGATATGAAAAAGTGAGCAGTAAGCTAAAAACATCAAAAAGAAGTCGGAGTCTGAGCTTTCTGCTGGAGAACCTGAAGAACCTAAAGCCTGCTCTCACCCGAGAATTCAAAGTCAAACGTCTCGGAATTTTTGGTTCATATGTCAGCGGACGACTTGGCAAGTCCAGTGACATCGATATATTCGTAGAATTTTCCGAGAGCATAGATTTGATCGATTTTGTTGCATTGGAAAGATACCTGGCCGACCGGATGGGAGCTAAAATTGACCTGGTTTCCATAAAGGCGCTGAGGCCGGAATTTAAGGACGCGATATTGAACGAGGTTGTTTATATATGAAACGGGATTATCGTGTCTATTTAAGAGATATTCTTCAAGCCTTTCGTAATGCTCAGAAGTTTGTCGGCAGAATGTCTTATGGAAAATTCATAACTGACAGAAAAACCACAAGTGCTGTTATAAGAGAGTTGGAAATCATAGGTGAAGCAGCCAAGCAGCTACCCATATCAGTCAGGAAGAAATATCCACAGATTCCTTGGTCGGATATGGCAGGTATGCGGGATAAACTGATACACTTTTACTTTGGGGTGGATATGGAGATAGTCTGAGAAACTGTCAAGGTACGTATACCTAAGCTCGAACCGCTGATAGAAGATGTCCTCACCGATCTGGAACAACAGTGAATTCGTTTTTTCCGGACGAACTCCAGTTCCAACTACTAAAGTGGTTTATTTTCCAAGCGAAGCAACCGATGCTGATGTCGTGCGAGCCGCGGTGAGCGTGGTTCGTGCTGAAACCAGCCTTGCTTTGGTCGAAAAATTACCGGAAACCGAGGCGATTTTGATATCTTCACAGCCAGGGTTCAAACTCATCAAAACCAGCGGCGCAGAGCCATACATAAAGTGATACGGGTCCGAAAAGATAATTGCGCTTTCGTAAACAAACCGTTGGAAGAAAGTTGCAATTATCATAATCGTGTGGCAGCCTCAAGCGCAGCTTGGGGATGGCCCATAGCTAAGCGCTTACGGATTCTTTTGCAGCTTTTTTCCGTGGTTCACGAGGTTCCGGGGCTGATGGGCCGCGAAGGACAATTACGCCGGTCGGACATTTGTTGACGGCAGTCTCGGTTTGCTCGTTGGACTCGTATTTTCCGTAATCCACGCAAGCCAAATTATCCTCGACAGAGAATATATCGGTCTGTTTGGCGCAGAGTCCGCAGCCAATACAGCCGACTTTACAAATGGAGCGCGTGGTTTTGCCTGCTTCCTTACTTCTGCAGGCGACCGTCATCATATTCTCATAACGGAAGGGCACCATTTCGATTAGACCACGTGGGCAAGCCTTTGAGCAGGCTGTGCAGCCGGTGCATTTCGCATAGTCAACGGTGGCCAGGCCATCAACAATGCGAAGGGCATCAAACTTACATGCTTCCGTGCAGTCGCCGAAGCCGAGGCAGCCGAACTTGCAGGCCTGGGCATTAGCTAATGCGTTTGCTGCCGTGCATGTCTGTATGCCTTGATACTCTGCGTAATAGGTCCTGTCAGCGGTATGAGCACGGCAGTGCACGATCGGCCTTTGATGTGGGCCTGAGTCGCTTATCTGAAGATTCAATATGTTCGCAATTTTGCTTGCGGTTTCGGGCCCACCCGGCGCACATCTGCCGATCAATTCTGGATTTTTCTTAACAGCTTCTGCATATTGGCGGCAGCCGGCAAACCCGCACGCGCCGCAATCCACATTGGGTAGAGCCTGGTGGATCTGCTCGATCTGCGGATCAACCTCGACCTTCAGCTTCTCGCTCGCGATAAGAAGCACGAGGGCAAAGCCAAAGCCCAGACCGAGCATGGTAACGCCAGCCGGCCACGCATTGGTCCAATATTCCAATACCACAGCTACGGCCATTTTATCATTCCCGCAAAGCCCATAAACGCCAGGGCAAGTAGTCCAGCGGTGATCAGTGTAATCGGCGCACCTTTAAGACAATCGGGGACGTCAGCCAGGTGCAGATTCTCGCGAATACCGGCCATGATGCAGATCGCCATAGTGAAGCCAATGCCGGCACCGAAACTGAGCACGACTGCTTCTAACAGATTGTCCCGCCCCCAAAGATTCAGGAACAGGCACAATCCTAAAATCGCGCAGTTCGTAGTTATCAGCGGCAAAAATATGCCGAAGCTCTTGTACAAGGAAGGGAAGAACTTCCGCACGTACATTTCAACAAGCTGGACGGCGCCGGCGATAACCAATATGAAGCAGACATATCTCGTGACTTCCAGGTGCATCGGCATCAGTATCAAGTTGTCAATCAGCCAGGTTAGTGTGCCGCTGAGAGTAACGACAAAAGTCACCGCCAGTCCCATGCCGAACGCCATGTCGATTCTGCCCGATACGCCAAGATAGGGACATATCCCGAGGAACTTCGTAAAAACGAGGTTGTTGATCAGGACGATGGATATAAAACCCATAAGCAGGACGTGTAGTCTATCCATTGATTCTGCCCCTTAAACTTTTCTCTTAGTGGCTGCATTGACCAGCGCCAGCAATAGCCCCAAAGTTATGAATGCTCCTACAGGCATGCTCATTGCAGCCCACGGTACAAACCAATCGGGCATTACTTGCGCCTCGAATATCTTACCCGTCGATAACAGTTCCCTGACACTTGCCAAGGCGCACAATGTCAGGGTAAAGCCGACCCCCATCCCAAGAGCGTCGATAACACTCACCACGAGACCGTTCTTACTCGCGCAGGCCTCCGCTCGGCATATGATAATGCAGTTGACGATAATCAGCGGGACATACGGGCCAAGCGTCTCGCTCATTCGCAGCGCAAATGCCTTCAAGAATAGATCCGCTATCGTGACAAACGTGGATATCGTGAGTGTAAACATCAAGATTCGCAGGTGTGGCTTTAAGAGATTCCGCATCAGGCTGACCACAATGTTGCTGCACGTCAGCACAAAGATGACACAGAGCCCCATTGTCAGAGCAGGCTTGCCTGCTGCGGTAACTGCCAGCGTCGGACACATTCCTAACAGAAGCCGAAAGACCGGATTTTCACGCCACAAGCCGGCCAGCAGCGTCTCTTTGTAAAGCTCAATATCAGCCTCAACGTTCTTCGCCATCGCCGATGAGTCCTTGCTTTTGAATTTGCTCTTTAATCTGTGTCAGCGTGTTGTTTATTATGTCAACAACTGCCTGACTACTTATTGTAACCCCGGTTATCGCGACGATCTCCGAATCGATCTTCTTGGCATCGCCGACCGATACAAGTTTGAGTTCTTCTGCCGGCGCCCCCACAAACTGGTCCCGATAGTAAGGCAGTTTTATCTTTGCACCGAAGCCGGGGGTCTCGTTGCATACTAACACATCGAAGCCCGCGAGTTTTCCGAAGTCTTTGTCAACAGCGACCACAACTTCAATTTTGTCAGCCCAGCCTGAGCCGACGGCATTGAAGCTCCAGCCGAAGCACTCGCCACCCCTTGACGTGACCTTGTAGATTTTAGCTGTTGCCTTCTTACCACGTAGAGACTCGATCTGAAGTTCTGCGAACTCTTTGAAGTCCACATTTTCTGGCAACTCCACACCGCTCAGGCGGTAAAATCTTTCTAAGAGACCGCGCGACAGGCGGTTTAGTTTGTTAATCTTGTTTTGCTCTATTCTATCCGATAGGGCGGTGTTGGTGGCTGCTATCAAAAGCCCAAAACAGAATGCCGCCACAATCAATAGCCAGCTCTGTTGGACAAAGTGTTTTATCTTAAGCACTCGGTTTACCTCCTGCTGGAGTCCGCCTGCAAAGTTTATCGATCAATGGCGCAACGGCATTCATCAAGAGCACCGCAAACATCACACCTTCCGGATATTTTCCAATTATTCTGATAAGCATTGTTATTGTTCCCACTCCGATCCCAAATATCCACATTCCTCTGCGTGTCAGAGGAGCAGTGACAGGGTCAGTGGCGATGAAAAAGGCGCCCAACAGCAGACCGCCGGCGGTGAGGTGAAAGAATGGCTGGATGTAGGCGTCTGAATCGGCCAAATAGAAAATCACCGCAAAGACAAATGCAGACAATAAGACAGCCAATGGGATGTGGAAATTTATCGTGCGTCTTATCAACAAATAGAGGCCGCCAATCAATAGCGCAATCGCACTGGTTTCACCCAGACAGCCGCCAACCTCACCTTTGACCGTGGTTTTGAACAACTTGTCGTTGTAGAGTTCCGCTCCATTCTTGTCCTGTATGGCCATTTTGCTCCAGGCTAACGGCGTTGCTTGTGTCCTGAACCTGTCTGTCATGTTTTCCGGCGCAATTTTGGCCATTTTGCCGTCGATTGTAGCTGGGACCGTCCACGTCGTCATCATCATGCCAAAAGACACCATCAGAAATGCTCTGCCCACCATAGCGGGGTTGAAGATATTGGCGCCGAGTCCGCCGAAAACCATCTTGCCAATCGCGATGGCGAAACAACTGCCGATTACCGCCGCCCAAACAGGCAATCTTGGCGGCAGCGACAGCGCAAGGATAATGCCGGTGACGACCGCACTGAAGTCACCGAGCGAATCAGGCTTTTTGCGAATTACGTTGCAGAGCCATTCGGTTACCACGCATGAGATCACACAGGTGCAGATAAGGATCGCCGCGTGGGTGCGGAAGAAGTAGCCCGCTGCAGCCATTGCCGGCACAAGGGCGATAATGACATCTATCATCACCCCACGTGTTGAGAGAGGCTGGCTAATATGCGGCGCAGGCGAAACTGTTATATCCCTGAGCATTTAACTAATCACCATTTAACCAATTACCATTATTCCGGCATCTTCTTCTTTTGTCTGGCAAGAAGGGTCTTGCCTGTCTTGATGTACCCTGTCACTTCTATATTGGCTGGGCAGATGTAGCTGCAGCAGCCGCATTCCATACATGCACTGATATAATAGCTTTCCGCAATGTCCAAACGATTGTTCTTGACAGCGTGGGCAATCCTTGTTGGGTTCAAATTCTCAGGGCAAACCAGTAAGCATCTGCCACAGCGGATACAAGGTGTTTGGCGTCTCTGGAACTTGGCCTTACCGATTTGCTCCCCGGTCAATACGGTTATGGCATTGGTGGTCTTTGTTATAGGTGTTTCCAGATCAGCAACTGCAATTCCCATCATTGGTCCGCCGAGAATGACCTTTGCAGATTTCTTCGTTACTCCTCCACAAAATTCAATAAGCTCGCCGACCGATGTCCCTATCGCGCAGTTGTAGTTGCCCGGATTGGCGATTGCTTCTCCCGTAACCGTCACAACGCGGTGGGTTAATGGCGAGCCGTTGATGACCGCTTCGGCAATTGCCGCCGCCGTAGCGACATTAAGCACGACAACACCTATCGCGGGAGGAATTCCGCCCGTGGGCACGTTTCTATTCAGGATCGCTTCTATGAGTTGCCTTTCACCACCCTGAGGATATTTTGTCTTGACCGGGACGACTCTGATACCGGCGGTGTCGGCGTGACTCTTCAAGACTGCGCTGATGACCTCCATTGCCTGCGGCTTGTTATCTTCTATACCTATAAGGACTCGCGAACAGCCGGATGCCCTTCGGGCAAGTTTGATGCCGGCAATAATCTGGTTCGTCCGCTCCAGCATAATCCGATAGTCGCACGTAATATATGGCTCGCACTCACAGCCGTTAATGATCATGATGTCTTTGGGCAGTCGCGGATTGGGCTCAATCTTTACCCTTGTTGGAAATCCGGCCCCTCCCATACCTACAATGCCGGCCTGACGAACGGCGTCACATATCTGTTCCGCTGAGTACTTATTTTCATCGAAATCATCTTTCAATTCAAAGCGTGGCTGTCTCGTTGGAACATATTCGTATGCATCTATGACTATTGCTTCGCTTCGGCCCAGAACGGGATGAGAGCGCAGGGCGATCTCTTTTACCTTGCCGTGGATGGGCGAATGAACCGGCGCAGAGACGAAGGCATCGGAGTCGCCGATCTTCTGTCCTGCCTGAACCATATTGCCTTTTCTGACCAGCGGCCGGCAGACTGCACCGATATGCTGGCTGAGCATTATCGCCACCTGCTTGACCGCAGGCCCAGCCCGTATTTCGCTGTCACTCGTGAGCCCTTTGCGCTCCGGCGGATGCACTCCGCCAGAAAAGGAAAATTTGCTTCTGACGCCGATCTTCATATCTGAAAATTCCCGTCCAATCATGTCATCCCCGCGCAAGCGGGAATCTATTTCTTACTTCGACATTCCTTATTCGATATTGGATATTGGATATTCGCCGTGTGATTCTGAGCACAGCGAAGAATCTCACTTCAACATTCGACATTCCTTGTTCGATGCCGAAGGCCCGCCTACGGAGGGGCGAATTGGATATTCCCCAAGTCATTCCTGCGAA
>DAOWID010000121.1 GCA_030641115.1 Planctomycetota bacterium
GCGGTCATGCAGTTGTCAATCCGAGGATAGACCTTGGCTGTGCGGAATGGTGCCAGTATGCCGATCAGTGTCTGGCGGTATCGGCTATGAAGGATGCGGGTTTCATACGAAATGAACTGATAGACGAGATGAAAAACGTCTTCGCAGGGGACCAGAAGCGGATCGACCATGCGCTTGGCGTGTTGAATTACGCTGAGCAGATACAGGCCTCGGAAGGTGGCGACCCGCTGGTCGTGAAAGCTGCTGCGATTTTGCATGATATCGGAATACTCGAGGCGGAGCGAAAATATGGTTCTTCGGCTGGAAAATATCAGGAGATCGAGGGGTCATCGATCGCTGAGCAAATTCTGCAAAGGTGCGATTTAGATCAGGGAGCGGTAGGACATGTATGCAAAATGATTGCAAACCACCACAGTGCCAAGGAAGTCGACACGCTTGAGTTTAGGATTGTGTGGGATGCAGATTGGCTCGCAAATTTGCCGACGGACTATGCCGGTGCGAGCGAGGCCGAGCTACAGCAGATTATTGACAAAACGTTTAAGACCGGCAAGGGCCGTAAAATGGCGATGAATCTGTTTGCCAAAGACCAACATGTTGGTGAAACGTATTAATTAGTATCTATTGCGGAAAGCCGAAACTGGCAATGTCACCCGTGCGAAAGCAGGGGTTTACGGCGAAAAAGCTGGATTCCTGCTCCCCGCTTCCGCGGGGACAAGTTTACACCTGCGAAAGCAGGTGCAGGAATGACAAATGCTGGTTGGCAACAAGGACTAATTAGAGAGAGCTGTACGATGGCTTTGCGAAACATAGTAAAAATAGATGAAGATAAATGCAACGGCTGCGGTTTGTGTGTGACTGCCTGCGCCGAGGGTGCTATACAGATAATTGACGGCAAAGCAAAGTTAATAAGTGAATCTTATTGTGACGGTCTGGGAGCTTGTATTGGGGAGTGCCCCGAAAACGCCATAACCGTTGAAAAAAGGGAGGCTGCCAAGTTCGATGAGGAGGCTACCAAGGTGCACTTAGCTGAACAGAAGAGCGCGCAGATGCAAAGTAACTTTGTCTGTCCGGGGATGATGGCGAAGGAGCTAAAAGAAAAGGGCGAAACATCTGCTGTTGGTGCGTCGGAAGCCCCGTCAGAGCTTAGACACTGGCCGGTTCAGTTAAAACTGGTCTCGCCGACGGCTCCCTATTTTGCAAATGCTGATTTGCTGCTGGTTGCAGACTGCGTGCCATTTGCGATGGGCGATTTTCACAGCAAGTTTCTCAAAGACCACAGTATAGTCGTCGGTTGTCCGAAATTGGACAATGTAGAGTTTTACATTGAGAAGCTGGCAGCGATGCTGCAAGCTAATAAACTCAACAGTTTGACAGTGATTCATATAGAGGTGCCCTGTTGTTTTGGCTTGACACGAATTGCACAAGAGGGAGTTGCACATAGCGGTGTTGATTTTGCTTTTGAGGACGTGACTATCGGTCTTGACGGAAACGTAGTGAAGAGAAAAACAATATCGTAGCTTTGAGAACTAATAATAAGAAGGGGTAACCGTTCGCGGGGCAAATGTGTGGTTTTATGTCATTGCGAGGTCCGCCTGCGGCGGATGGCAATCTAAATCGTTACATTTTAGATTGCTTCGTCGCAAAACTCCTCGCAATGACCCCAAGAACGCAACTCATACGCCCTGAGCGGTTACAAGAAAGGATTGATTACGATGAAAGATTTTGACATTGATGCTTATACTCCGGCTGAAATGGCCGCTCGGGTGGAAAAGGCGGGGATTGTCAAGGGTAATCTTGACTTTCTCTCGATGTTCACCCTTTCTCTACTGGCCGGTGCCTTCATCGCATTTGGAGCGGTACTGTATACTTATGTAATTCATGACTCGTCTTTGAGTTTGGGCCTGACAAAACTGCTTGGAGGGCTGGTCTTCTGCCTTGGACTGATTTTGGTCATTGTTGCCGGCGCCGAACTGTTCACGGGAAATAGCCTGATCGTAATGGCCTATGTCAGCAGAAAAATCACGCTCGAAAGGCTTCTTCGCAACTGGGTAATTGTGTTTTGCGGCAATCTTGCCGGGTCCTTGGCTGTGGTGTTTTTGCTTTCGCAGAGCGGACAATGGACTGCAGCAGGATCTGCGGTGGGCGTCAAGGCACTTGCGATAGCAAGTGGAAAGGTCAACCTGACGTTTGTCGAAGCACTGTCACGGGGGATATTATGTAACATATTAGTATGTCTTGCGGTGTGGCTCTGTTTCAGCGGTCGTTCCGTCACTGACAAAGTGCTGGCCATAATATTCCCTATCACGGCTTTTGTTACTCTGGGCTTCGAACACTCTGTCGCAAATATGTACTTTGTTCCGGCCGGACTTGTCCTCAAACAAAATGCAGGGGTGTTGTCCGCGGCGGAGGGATACTCGGGCAGGTTCCTGACCTGTCAAGACTAACAATTTGCGGATTTCTCCTAAGAAATCTTCTGCCTGTTACTTTGGGGAACATTATCGGAGGCGGTTTTTTTGTTGGTGCTATATATTGGTTTGTATATCTTAGACGTTCCGCTGCTGAGCCGGTTCGAAAACTTATGACTCAAGGCCCGCCCGTGATCGCGCCAGACAAAACGGTAACTGAGGCCGTTGGGACAATGAAACGTTATAGTGTTGGCAGTGTTCTTGTGGGCGAATCTGGTGGTCATGCGGTGGGCATTGTCAGCGAGGCCGATATCGTACGAAAGGTTCTTGCGGCAGGTGCAAAACCCGATACGGTCAAGGTCGAAGAGATTATGACCTCTCCCCTGATTTGCGTGGACGTCAAGACACCCGTTTACAAGATATATCACACGATGACCGAGCATCGTATTCGGCATCTGGTTATCACCGACCAGGGTCAACAGGTCGGCTTTATATCCGTGAAAGATTTAATTCGGGGACCAACATCCTGATGAAAGTTGATTTACGGGGTAGTGCGATAAGGACTGTAGCGGTCAACAAATAGACTTTGATCGAAAACAAATATCATCTGAATATTTTTTATGAAGGGTAGTTAAAATGTTACAGGATGGCGAAAAGGGAGTAATTATTCAGCGGGACAAACAGACTTATGCAGTGGCTCCGCATATTCCCTGTGGAGTCGTTAAGCCGGAGACATTGCGAAAACTTGCGGCTGTGGCGGAGAGATATGGAGCCCAGGCTCTTAAGATTACGAGTGCTGCAAGGATTGCGATTGTTGGCGTCGATGAAAAGGATGTCGAGAGCATTTGGTCGCAACTCGGTATGTCGCCGGGCTTTGCAGTGGGATTGTGTGTGAGGAGCGTTAAAGCCTGTCCGGGGACAACGTTTTGCAAACGTGGACTGCAGGACAGCCTCACTCTCGGTCTGAAACTCGATGAGAAATATCACGGTCTGGAACTGCCCGCTAAGCTCAAGATCGGGGTAAGCGGCTGTCCTAATCAGTGCGCCGAAACCTGCATTAAGGACATTGGACTTGTCGGTATGCCCAAGGGCTGGAAAGCGCTCGTCGGTGGAAATGGTGGTGCAAAACCCAGATTGTCCCGCGAGCTGGCTAGAGACCTTTCAGAAGAACAGGCACTTGAGTTAGTCGATAAGATTATTGAGTTTTACAAATCAAGTGCCAGGCCGCATCAGCGATTAGGCGCAATGCTTGAGAAAATGGATTTCGACGAGTTCAAATCAGCGGTGCTTGGTGGTTCATGACCAATTTTGCCAAATCCATAATTGTGGACTTCTGGGATACGGTCGCCGACATGTCACCCTATCTGTTGTTTGGTTTTTTCGTGGCCGGCATCCTTTCCGTGCTTGTCTCTCAGCGCATCGTCGAAAAACATCTTGGCGGTAGGGGCGTTTGGCCCCTGTTAAAGGCATCTCTTTTTGGGATCCCGCTGCCTTTATGTTCGTGCGGTGTCATTCCGGTATCAATGTCACTACACAAACACGGTGCAAGCAAAGGCTCAACAATGGCATTCTTGCTGTCTACACCTCAGACCGGCGTGGACAGTATTTTTGTAACTCTCAGTCTTCTTGGTCCCGTCTTTGCAATCTTTAGGCCATTGGCAGCACTTGTGACTGGTTTGGTGGGTGGCACGCTGGTCGATGTGTTTGGCCAAAGCACCGAGGACAGTAGTCGAGCACCACAACAGTGTACAGACGAGTGCTGTTCGGACGGAGAAGTTGCGACGAGGGTTGTCAAGGGATTGAAATACGGCTTTGTCACGCTGCCCCGTGACATTGGCAAAGCAATGCTTGTGGGATTGGCCATTGCTGCCGTTATCTCCGCAGCGGTGCCAAAGGACTTCTTTGCAAACACACTTGGTGTCGGGATTTTCGCGATGGTCGTGATGATGTTTTTGGGCATACCCGTTTATGTGTGCGCAACAGCCTCAGTGCCGGTAGCAGCGGCGCTGATATTGAAAGGCTTAACGCCGGGTGCAGCGCTGGTCTTTCTTATGACCGGGCCAGCTACTAACGCTGCGAGTCTGGCGACTGTCTGGAAGGCATTGGGGCGCAGAACCGCAATTACGTACCTTTGTACAGTTGCCGGTTGTGCGCTTTTCGGGGGAATCCTGCTGGATTATTTAGCACGCGGTGTCAACATCGAAGTGGTTTCAAGGGCAGGTTGGATGCTGCCTCGAATTGTCAAATACGTTTCAGCGGTCGTGCTATTGACAATTCTGTCATTTGCTATTTTCAGCAGAAGAAAACGTGCCAGTTAGCGCGCCGGTTCTATTTCTCGGCATACGGAATTTTTCTGCTAAAGTCGTCTTCTTATTTGTACTGGTACTGTGACGATTATCGGGCCAAATTTGTGAAGCCGGTGAACAAATGCTGTGGCTGACAGGTATACAAGCTTTGCCATTTGTATCTTTATGAGTTCTGCAAAATTGCAGGTTAGGCATATATTATTTACGAAAATCCGTTTTTTGATTTTCGTAAATAATCGCTTAACTATTTGTTAAAGGACAACTTACTGTTTAACAAGAAAAAATCAAAAAACGATTTTTTCTTGTCAAAGTATGCCTAACCTGCAATTTTGCAGAAGCCTTTTGTATCTTTGAGCAAGGAGGGGCGGCCCATATAGTGTGTCAGATAGGCTTTTGGGTTCATAAGTGCTGTTTGCACTTATAGTTGTGACGGGAGAAAAGCGGACGTATCAACCTTATCCGATGCTGCATCAACTGCTGCGCCGGATGCCGGACACACGATGCAGTAACCGTTCACGGCGTATAAGTTGCGTTCTTAGGGTCATTGCGAGGAGTTTTGCGACGAAGCAATCTAAAATGTAACGATTGAGATTGCCACGGCCTTTGAAAAAGGCCTCGCAATGACATAAAACGGCACATTTGCCCCGTGAACGGTTACTTGTTTCTTTCTATATCTTTGCGATATTTGGCTTTGTCATAGTTAAAAAAGTTAAGCGAACAATGTATCAAACCGATAAATTTCATCGAGGCAGAAATGTATCAGGACAGTCTCAGACCTTTGGAGAAATTGAGAACTCGGTGTTTTTTTGGAGTTACGGTAAGATGAAACGGACAAAGGCCATAAAGATCGCACTTCTTTCATCCGTTCTAACGATTTACATCGCTGGTTGCGGCAACAAGTTCTTTGACCCCACGCAAGTAGGAAGGTTTCGTCCCACGCCGGCGGTCAACGTGATACTGGATTCGTTGGGTGTGGCAGAGGAAGCGCCAGTATCGTGGGAGAAAGCGGAAGAGCCCCGACCAAGTGACATTGTTGCTGTCGTAAGTGACTACACGTTCAGATCGGGCGATGTTGTCACGATATCCATCTTCGAGCTGTTCATGGATGGGGCAGCGGTTGTGAACAATTATATTGTCACCGAGACGGGCAGGATATCCATACCGGATGTCGGGGTCATTCAGGCAGCAGGGCTGTCTGAAAGGCAGCTTGAAGAGGAGATAAAGCAAATTCTTTCGCCGAGTATATTAAAGGACCCGTCGGTTACGGTAACCTTAGTGGGTTCACAACAGCGGACGTTCTCGATATTGGGTGACGGCGTCCAAGCTCCGAGTAGATACGTTATTCCGCGATACAATTTTCGGCTGGCCGATGCAATTGCAACGGCAGGTGGAGTAAGACAATTTAACGTAAGCTATATCTACGTTTCGCGTTCCCTCGAGAACCAAGAAAGCGTGCAATTTGCTGAACCAACGAGACGCAGGTTCACTCAGCCGCAAATTACCGAGCTGCGGACGATCGGACCAGAGACTCGGAGACCAGGGAACGTTGAGCGTGGAACGGTTCAGCCCGAGATTACTGATCCGGGTCGGCAGCCCCAGTTGGAACGGGAAATGCTCGAGATGATATCACCTATGGCACAAGGTCAATGGCCCGCGAGTAAGAAGGTCGTTATAACTCCCACAGAGCTGGCACGGAACAGGGGAACTGGCAGACTGACGCTGGCGGAGCGTTATAGACTGTTGACGAATCGCAGACGTAATTTGGTAGACACAGGGAATGTGTGGCGATCGGCTTCCGAGGCGGCTGGTCAGGACACCACGCAAGGGCAAACAGAAGCGCCGGAGCTGCGAGAACCATCCGTAAAGCCTGCCGATCCAAAGGCAGAGGTTGGCGAGGATGTCGAGTGGATTTTCGAAGACGGCAAATGGGTCCCCAAGCAGGTCGGTGCGCCGGAGGCGACGGTTGGGACGGTTGAGCCCGCCGAGTCGACGGTTGGGGCGGTTGAGCCCAGCGAGCCGACGGTTGGAACGGTTGAGCCTACGGAGCCGACGGTTGAGACGGTTAAACAGGATGCAGCCGGCGGGCGTATCGAGTGGATTTTCCAAGATGGTAAATGGGTCCCGGTTCAAGCCGGTCCGCCAACACCTACGGAGCCCGTGATCAGATTTGAGCCGGAGGCACCGGTTGCTCCACTCGATGAGAAGATCACCGCTGAGCTGGAGTGGGATGAGGCGGTGCAGGCACGGCTCATAAAGATTCCAGCAGACAAGCTGCTTGCGGGTGATCCACGATATAATATCGTGATAAAAGCCGGCGACACTATTCATGTTCCTGTTGATATTATTGGCGAATTCTGGATAATGGGCAATGTTAACCGGGTTGGTCCGATCAATATCACGGGCCGACCGATTACTTTGAAGATGGCCATAGCAGCGGCTGGTGGTTTCGGGCCTTTGGCGTGGCCGAAGACCTGTGAAGTTATAAGAAGAATTGGCAGGGACAAGGAAGAAATCGTGATGGTAGATTTGGATAAGATCGCAAGTGGCGAGCAACCGGATTTCTTCATTAAGCCGAATGATATGGTCAATGTCGGCACACACTACACTGCCAGATGGCGTGCAATTTTACGAAACGCCTTTAGAGCGACTTTTGGCTTCGGCTTTGTGTATGACCGCAATTTTGCATACAAGGATTACTACGGAAGAAGTTACAGTCCTATAAGCCCCTGGAAGTGGGATAGCGTATTTTAGCAAAATTGCTTAGTTATGGTGGGCAAAATTGTTTCTTCTACGGCAGACAAACAGGCTACAATTACATGTATGCGAAACCAGCGTTGGCATGGACTTGGGCTGTACAGTTGCATCAAGATGGCAGTTATTGCAGGCGTGTTCTGCTTCTTTTTTCGCAATGAGATTCACAGCATTGTTCACGAATGGCTCACTGACGCGAGCTGGTCGCACGGTTTTCTAATCCCGCTGTTCAGTCTATACTTCATCAACCAACATAGAAACGAGATTCTGAATATTCGGACCAAGCCAAGTTATCTTGGCTTGGTCTTTTTGATTTGTGTGCTTTCGTTTTATTTCTTGAATATAGTAAGTCCCTCCGGCTATGCGTACTTTCGCCCCATTTCCATGATAGGCGCGCTTGGCGCCATTTTATTGTTCTTAGGCGGATGGCGTCTCATCAGATTTACGTGGCTTCCGGTTCTGTTCTTAGTCTTTGCCGTGCCGTTGCCGCGCAGATATTATGTCAGTCTGACTATGCCTATGAGGCATCTTGCCGCCACTGTGGCGACTGTCTTGCTGAATTTGGTCAGCGGAATTGAAGCCACTGCAAGTGGTGTCGTAATAGATGTTCTCTATAAGGGCCAGCGGTTGGACCCTGCCCTGAATGTGGCTGAGGCGTGCAGCGGGATGCGTCTGCTGATGGCGTTTTTGGCGTTGGGTGTTGCTATGGCTTATTTGCACTACAGGCCTATATGGCAGCGGCTTGTCTTGTTGGCCTCCACGATACCCATAGCAATACTTTGTAACATCGTCCGGGTTACAGTTACAGGATTTATCTACGTGCTGATACACCCCAAGTACACTCAGGGTATTTACCACGATATGCTTGGAATGGCCATGCTGCCGTTAGCATTTGGTTTGTACGGCTTTCTTGCGTGGTTTATGTCGAGCCTATTTATTGAAGAAAGTAAGATGTCCACTAAAGACATTGTGGTTCGCAAAGTATCCCAAACGTAGTGAAATGTGCTTGGGAAACAAGCGTGAAGTGTGATGAGCAATGCACGATACGACATAAGAGTTTTTTTTCAGCCGGCTTTTTTGATATGCGTGGCAGTGCTGGTGGCAGCCGAAATCGTCAGGCCAATTGTGGGCGCCGTAATCCCAGAGAAAGAGCCGTTGCCGTTGAAGAAATCTTTAGACCTTTTAGACCAAGAGCAGTTAGCACCTTACGAGGTAGTGTCGAAGGAAAAAATCGAAAATGAAGAAATACTCAAGGAGCTTGGTACCGAAGAGTATATTCAGTGGATCCTGGAAGACACAGAGGTTTTGGATGACAGCCCCGTCAAGAGCCTGTTCTTGTTTATTACTTATTATGAGCTTCCGGATAGGGTGCCACACGTACCGGAGGAGTGCCGGGTCGGTGCGGGCTGGCAAGAATTGGCATCTGACAGCGTAACATTTGAGGTAAGCAGAGGGGATTTCCAGAGGAAAATCCCGGGCAGGTACCTTGTTTTCGGCAGTACGAAAGGCGGCCTCTGGCAAAGCGCAGCAAAACTTCCGGTCCTGTACTTTTTCAGGGTCAACGGAGTGTATGCCGGCAGCAGGGATGAAGCGCGGATTGCTCTAAATAAGAACCTTTTTCGCAAACATTCGTATTTCTGCAAGGTGGAGTTAGCGTTTAACCAGGCCTTGGCTACTCCGGACAAGCAAGAGGCTGTTAGAGCTGGGGAGAAGCTTTTGGCAGTGATTTTGCCTATCCTGGAAGCGGAGTATTGGCCTGATTAGATAAGGAGCTGGGTGATGAATGAATCCAACTAGGTGAACCATTCCAAAACATGGTGGATGAGATACAAGGCAAGGCATTTTGCAGAACTCATTGGATTTGGCGAAAGGAGAAACTTGATGGCAAGGAAAAAGTTGAATAAAAAGGTTGCGCTTATTGGCTCGCTGGTTTTTCTATTGTTGGTGCTCGTGGCTGTGGTGGTTGTGCTGCGATTGAGCCGAGATCCGGAAAAATTTATCGAGGACGGCGATGCAGCATGGCTTGCGAAAGATTACGGTGCGGCTGAGCGCAATTATCTCGAAGCACACGGTTTGGCAAAGGCCAACGAGCTTAGGATTGAGATACTCTCCAAGCTCGCCGACGTATATATCCAAATGGACGAGTGGCCCAAAGTGCGGGGGTGTTGGGAGCAGACAATCAACATAGATCCCAGGAATCTGAGAGCGCAACTTGGGCGATTGAAGTTTTTGTACATCTTAGCAGACGCCAGCATAAGAGCCAGTACGAGCTGGGCTTGGGAAGAAGTCGAATCACAAGCATCGGAACTTATAAAGGTGGTGGAGGAAACAAACTTGCTTATGGAAGACAAGACACAATGGGAGCCACGTTTTGCAACAGACGAAGCGTCGAAACCTGCCGGCGTGGAGCCCATGGGCCCGTACTTGTATCTGGTCAGAGGTAGAGCGGCATTTGAATTGGCAAGAATGGGAGCTGTGACTACGCCCGATGAATCACTTGCCAACGCAATAAGTGATTTGGAAAAGGTGCAACAACTCGATCCGAATAACGTTGATGCTTATTGGTATTTGGCACAAGCAACCCTCGAGAAAGGTGAGCTTTTTGCATCAGGGGGTAATCTTGAAGAAAGGGACAGAGCTGCCAAGCAAGCTGACAAAGTTTTAGAGCAAGCAGTTAAGGTGGCAAGTGCTGAGGCGAAATCGCATATTAATCTTCTATCGAGGAAACTCACGCTTGCTCAGAGAAGTGATGCCGGGTCGGCAAAACAACAAATTCAGTCGCTGGAGCCTGAGTATTTGTCGCTGGTACAGAATTTCCCTTCGAGTGCGGATGCGTCTGCAGCACTTTCTGCATACTATTCAGTCCGTTCAATATATTTGCCCTCCGATGCGGGCCTGGCAAGTCTTGATAAGGCTATTGAAGCAGTCAAAACAGCAATTCAATTGGACGAGAAGAATGTGGCATACGCACTGAGAGCCGCAAATTTGTACTATCGCAAGTTCTCTGTTTATGGGCAAGAGTCGGAAATCTACAAAGCGCTCATAATTGCCAAGGACGCCCTTAAATTCCCAGATGCGCAGGATACTGTTGGGCCGCGACGTTATGCAAATATGGGCAACAAATTGTCATTGTATTCCTTTCTTGCGAATTGTTATATCGAGCAGATACTTGAACCTTGCCTGGATGGAGCCGAGTTCGATACCGAAGTCTGGCTGAAAAATGCCGAACAGGCAGTGCATGAAATCGAGCAGATATTTGGGACTACTGAGGAACCACGGTTTATTAGGTGGCAAGGAATGCTTGAGCTTGCAAAGGGAAATAGGAACCTGGCAATAAGGAAGCTGTACACAGCTTATGAGCAAATCAAGGTGTCTAAGACCGTCCACCAGAGGGACGCGCAGCTTTCTTACACACTGGGCAAGATCTTCAGGGACACTTCTGAGGTGGGTGCAGCCGTCGAATTCCTGGCAAGTGCCCTGCAAGAAGGGATCGAATTCACTAAACCTGAAGCGGTTTTGGATTACCTTGAGGTTCTTGGAAAGCTGGATATGTGGTCGCATGTCATGTCGCCTGTCAATCCATACAGCATAGATGCTTTCGAGGAGAATTATGGTCCTAACCAGAGAAGCCGAACCCTTCGCATCAAAGCCCTGATTGGCACAAATCAGGGCCCAGAGGCTGAAGAAGAGTTGGCCAAGCTCGATCCGGCTGACGCGGACACGATCAAGCTCAACCTGGCACTCGTAGGGGCCAAGATTAAGCAGATTCGAACTGCCATAGCACGAAAGCAAACAGAAAAGGGTGTGTCCCTTATTTTGAAGGAAACCGAGGCTGAAGAAGGCGAGGATACCGGGTCGGCTGCGTCTTTGAAGTTAATGACGGCTGAATTGAACAACTACACGCAGCTTAGAGCTGACTTGGTGCAGAAGCTGTTGCTCAAGGAGCCAAATTCTGTCAGTACAGCTTCTGTCATTGCAATTTGCAACGATTATATTGCGCAAGGCCAAATCCGCCTGCGGCGGAAGGCTGAAGATTTGGTCGATGAGTTCTTGGGATATTTTCCGGACAAAACAGTGGTTCTTTTCTATAAGCAGTTGCTTTCGGAGCCCGATCCGGCGAATGTCTCGCAACAAAGACGTGAGGAGATAGAAAAGCAGGTTCTACTGAGCATCGCTGATCCGATTCGTCGGGGCGTGCAACTTGGACTATTTTATCGCAGGAGAAATGAGCTGGATAAAGCCGTTGAACAATTCGAGAAGGTCTTGGCGATGGAAATCTCAGACGACGGTGACTCTGAAAGGCCTGTTTCAGCCCAGACGGACCAAATAGATCAAAGACGCCTTGCCGCCAGTTATCTTTTTGACATAGCGCGTCAGGCCAAAGATTGGACGCTGGTAGAGCAACTTGTAGAGACAGCTCGACGGGAGAATCTGGACGACTGCGAAGGACAGCTTTTTGCAGTTCGTCTCGCTATGGCCAAAGGCGAATTTGAGGACGCATTAACAAAGATAAACGATTGTTTGACACAGAAACCTATATTTTCGCGAGCTTGTATGCTGAGAAGCAATATCTACGCTGCTCTCGGAAATGAACACGCATCTCTTGAAGACATGCACAAAGCAGCATCTTTGAACCCTCTCGATGGAGTTATTGCAAAGGGATTGGCGAACGCGCTATACCTTCGCAATCGAAAGCTTGGAGATAGTGCCTCGCCCGAGCAAGTGGCGGAGGTTAGACAGTATTTCGAGAGGGCAATACGACTAAATCCAGGTGATATGGCGTTACTTGGCGCCTATGCGGAGTATATAAGCTCTACTGAGCCGTCGAAAGCATTGGCGATTATGCAGGCCATACAAATGAACAGGCCGACTTTGCAGAGTGCTATTGTGCTTGCCAGGCTGGCAACCGGGATGGCTCGGGACGAAAAGGATGCAAAACTCAAGGAAGGACTATTTAAGATCGCGGATTCAGCACTCAAACGGGCCAAGAGCATTGATCCGTATGACAGGGTAATGCTTCAAACGTATGCGGATTACTATCGGGCGAGCGGACAGAATGATAAAGCTGAGCAGGTGATACAGGACGCGAAGGACCAACGACTACTTTGGCGCCATTATTATAAGCTCAGCCAATTTGACAATGCCAAAAGGATCTTGCTCCAGTTGTACAAAAGGCAGCCGAAAGACACTGATGCGCTCAAAGGCCTCTTACTCATTTCTGACAGGACTGCTGATAGAGAGGCTGTAAAGAGATATTCTGAAGAACTTTTGTCGGTTGATGACAACGTGCAGAACCGGCTTGAGCAAGTCAAGATTTTCCTCAAGGTTGGTCTTGTTAAGGAAGCTGAACACAAATTGCAGAGCTTTAAGGAAAAGTATCCGGATGAATCTGGAATACTACTGCTCGAAGGCTGGCTGGCGATGCGACAGGGCCAGTTGAAAAAGGCGCTGGAGCTAACGACTCGAAATCTTGAGACCAACCAGGATAATCCGGTGGCCTGGCGTCTAAGAGGCGAAATAAGCCTTCTGATGGGAGATTACAGCAGGGCAATCCTCGATCTTAGGAAGAGTAAGTCTTTGGTATCTGCTCCTGCCACAAGGATCTCTCTGGCAAGGGCTTATCTGGCCACAAGCCAAGTGGATGATGCTATAACCGAACTCAAAAATACTATCGATGCACCGGCTGCTCCGCTCGAAGCAAGAATGTTGCTTGAACGGATTCATATAGAGCTGGGAAGAAAAGACGACCTAAAAAGATTCTATGACAGCACACTCAAGAAGCTGCCCAAAAGCGTGCTGTGGCGTAATCGAGCAGGTGCCTTTGCTTTGGCTACGGGCGAATTCGACAGAGCAGAACAGTTGTACGAAGAAGCGTATCTGCTAAAACGCGAGGCGTATCGTCAGCAAAGTGTCGAAGGCGGCATGCAGGACTTACAGTATGCAGCAGCGTTCGATGGATATTTGCAGGCACTTGTCTTAGGTGCAGGGACACCAAAGGCACCAGACGGCCGATGGCACCCTGAGAAATTGGATAAGGTCTTTGAAGAGGGTGGGAAAAATGTTGACACCTCCTTTGCTCCCATAGCTTATTTCAGGATGGCCCAAGCCAAGAGCATACTCGATGTGAGGGAAACGGCCATAGAATACTGCCGAAAAGCTGTTGATAAAGCAGGAACAAACGAGAAGCTTGCAGGTGAAATTCTGCTAAGAATGTTCTTGTTGTTGGGAGGTGAAGAAGTCTCGAAGTATTGTGAGCAAAGGCTGGAAACGAATCCTGATTCACGGGCGGCCAATTTCACCATGTTTAATCTGGCAAAGATTAAGCGCGAGTATGACGCGGCTATAAGTTATATCGACAAGTGCATCGAGCTGGCTGGGCTGGATACCCGGAGTGGGGCCAACTTCGCAGTGAAAAAGGCGGAGATTTTGATGTTCCAATATGAAGAGACATCCGATAATAATTATCTTAAGAAAGCCATCGTAGATTACGAAAGTCTCCTTGCTAAAATGCCGAATAATAGCAATGTTCTGAATAATTTGGCATACATGTTTGCTGATGCTAACGAAAGGCTCTCTACGGCTCTTAAATATGCAGAGAAGGCACTTGAGCAGAA
>DAOWID010000274.1 GCA_030641115.1 Planctomycetota bacterium
AATTGGGTTTGTTTTGCATAAAAAGTAGTCGATTTGTAGAGTTTTCACGACAAGTGTAGAGTTTTCACGACAGTTGTAGAGGGCCGAGAGTGGAAAGTGCAAAGTGGAAAGTGGAAAGTTGTGGAATCCCGACGTTGGTGGGATGGGAGGTTTGATTGGGGCTGTGGTATTCATAAGTAATGGTCTGATAATGGGTTAGTATCAAGTATCCGCTATTAGTTCGATAGGCATTATACCACATAATTTGTTAGATGTAAAGTAAATAAAGTGACTAAAGTGAGCTAAAGTTTTAATTTGACACGAAGGGAATCGCGGATTTCGCGGATTGACACGGATTTTCTTGCCACAGAGGGCACAGAGGGCACAGAGATTAGATCAAAAGAAGTTGGGCAGGAAGGAAGTCTAATCGCGGATTACGCGGGTTTACGCGGATTTCTTGGGGCCACAGAGGGCACAGAGGACGCAGAGATTTGATTAAAAGAATCACAACGAATTGCGGAGTTTTTCAACAGTTCCCCGGGAAGACCTATCGGCAGCAGAAGCCCCTGCCCGCCGCCGCGATCAGGCCGAGTGCTCTTAAAATAGTCCGCTGGCGCATTCTCAATTCGCTATTCAACGCCACAAATCAGCGGCGGCGTTAGCCGTCCGCTGCATTTGTTTGTTAGGTATATCTCTCAAAACCGACTTCACCCCGCTTCAAAGTGGGACCGGTTCAGTCTGCTGGGAAGCGATGTATAAGCTGTGTGTAGCACCTGTTGAAGAACAGAGCCAACTCAGCCATCTGCCTGAACTGTTCCGCGAATGATTTCTCCGACAACATCTCTTGATCAAATAGAGGTTTGCCGGTTTCACTGTCCTTTGTCAGCTTCGGGTTAGATCTCATGACCCCACGCACCTCGCCACCTGCTTTTAGTTCAATGTACGCTGAATGCAGAATTTTGTTGCGAGCTCTCCGCAGGTTACGGAACCGCTCGACGTTCTTTGCAAATGAGTTACTAAAATCCGCTTCAATATCTGGGTCGAGGCGACACCGTGGCAGGGCGTCGAGGAACGATTTCTCGACATTCTTAAAAAGGACAGCAGTTCTTTCGTTTCGCAGGGCCATCGGCGGCCAATTCTCGCGGCTTGGATCCAAGATAAACCATCCGATTTCTCGGATGCGATTCTCGAGCCATTGAAAGGAGACCACGAACTCCCCAATACGTTGATAGATCTTGTCTTCGTCCATCATTACGGAAAGATGCCTAACTTCTGTTTATATGGTTTGCAGATATACCCGGTTTCGGGGCTTGGTTCCAGATAACACGCATCGCTTTGTTCCTCACAGCAGAACCATTTCGGTATTTGAAGGCTCGCCTTCGGCGATTATTATTAACTAATTCCGGTTAGTAGTCAATAATCTTTTTTGCAGCACCACCGCAGTCACATTGGTTGATATATCATATAGACCAGCCGCGAGGTGTGCAATTAGAATACCGGGTAAAGGCCATTAATAAGGCCGGCCAAAGCGAAAATACAATTGGTGTTGTTCTGTAAGATCCCCGGTCAAGCGCCGTGGGGTGTACTCCTCAACTCGGAGGCCGCAAACTGGTTTGAATGTCATTCTTGCACGGAGTTCCGACGGGCGCCCAACAGTCACGCCCTCGATTACTCCTGGATCGTTCGCTTTGCTGCGCGTCTTCCTTAAGATCTCCTTGTCATTCGTAAGAAACCACGGTGCTCCCATCGCAACAGCCTCCGCCAAGTGAAGCGTATCCGGCGGGTGTTTAAGGTTGAGTCGGGCAAGCCTCCTTTGCGCTCTGGCCACCACCTGCGCATCTGGTAATCCATGTTTCTCGACCCCCACATCGTGCCACGCTTTACGCAACGAACGGTACGTGTCGAGTTGATGTGGTTTTGGACGGCCGCATAAAAGTTCATCGAGAAGGTGCTTAGGTGCCGCAACATCCCAACGGTGGTCGAGATCCTGCACTTCAGCGTGAGAAGCCATTTCAATGATCTGGCGCAGTGCGTGTAGCTCTATCTCAAGCTTGCGACCTGGCGGCCGCATGGTATCATCGAAGTCGAAAATGAAATCGTGGAAGTCCGCGCAGTACTGAACGATGTTCGCATCAAGATAGATCAGCATTTCTTCGACTCTTCGTTGCCCTAACAATGATTATACAGTCTATATAAGAAGTTCCCGTTGGTTCTTCAATATTTATCCGTCTATGCTGCAAGTCCGCCGGGGCGGGGCGTCGAAGTCTCACGGAAAGGGGCCGCTGTGCAGATCACAGGGAACTACTCACCTTGAAGGCCGATTGTGACGAGACCGAAGGCCAGCGCCGCAGCGCCCATGTATGCTGCACCGTTTAAACCGCTTCTACCGCTTTGCTCAATGCCTATCAACAGACAGACGAGGCCCGTAACAATACCGCCCAAGGCGCTTATGACGAAAACCCATTTGCTTAACGGCTTGGGTGGTTGTGTGGATTGTTCGGCCATACAGAAATCTCCTTAGCTGACATTTCCCATTTAACATTTTATATCATTGCTCGGCTATGCCGCTGGGCCGCTTTTTTAATGGAATATCAAATCTGTGTGGAAAGGTCAAGATTTGCAACTTAATTTTGAGGCTCAACTGCAAAAAAGTTGGTTCCCTGCTGCTGAAAACAGCCTTTTAGGAGGCTGGAGTTTATCGCATTAGAGCCACCGGCATGATTGTAAAGGGTTGGCACCACAGAGGACACCAACCCATGCCGTATGGCACTCTCGCGGTGCTCAGGTCGCAGTGCTGCGTTGGCTTATCCGGCGCGAGAGCAACGGTATTATATCACACTATGCCGGCTGCCAGCAGAACAAGCCAGCAGGGCCTCGGGGTTGGGCTTTTGCCTGCTGGTAGCCTAAAGGCGATAAACGCAGCTTGGTATATGAT
>DAOWID010000208.1 GCA_030641115.1 Planctomycetota bacterium
CGTCGTCCTTGCCCAGAAACTCAAGCACCCCCGCCAAATCCTTCACCTCTGCCCTTGCTACTCCGTATTCAACGGCCTCCGAGGCGGTCAGCGTTAGAAGCTGGTCCTTGGTGACAATTAATGTTTTGTTGTCCAGGTCATACTCGTTTGGGTCGAGCGTCGGTATCTGGCTGCCCTCAAAAAATGTATCCTCTCCCGTGCTCGCGTTCTTGACCCTATAGACCTCAATTTGCTGTGTCACCATCGCCCTGAGCACTGCTTCAGGATAGCCGTTCGCCTTAGCAGAATTAACAAACACCGCCCGAATATCCGTCTCGACCTTTTCCCGCTCCACATCTTCGAGTTTGGTGCCGAGCGCAATCGGCGCGCAGTCACCGATCCTCGTGTTCTCTTTCATTACAATGTCTTCGCACGCGACGCTTATAAGCGCTCCCGCTGATATCGCTTTTTTCGACACATACGCAACCGTGTGCGCCCTCGGATTCACCTCGTGCAGGAAGTACTCCGATATCTTGTACGCCGCCAACAGCCCTCCGCCTAACGTGTCCATCTCATAGATAAGGTACTCTACCCCTGCGTCGATGGCCGTTTCCGTTCTCCGCTGGATGGATTTATACAGCCCGTAGCCAATCTCACCCCTGCAGACGATGACCACTGCTTCTACTCTTGGCAGACCCGCGCGCAGACCATCCGCCTCGCCTCCGCTTGTACTCGCCAGCAACCACCCCACCGACACCAGGCAAAACAAAGAAACTGAAATTGTCCGACGTTCGTTCTTCATGCCCGACATTATACCTCCACACCACCGGTTTGGCAATACCTTTCCCAAAAGGCACAAATTTTCGTTCTATCCCCCCTACCGCTGCAAAAAACTCACGCCAGCTTCCGTAAAATCGCAACGCCCTGCTCAATTTTATCGTTGCTGGTCGCATAACTTATCCTGAAATGCGTGTCTTTTTCGCTAAAAACGCTGCCCGGTATAATAAGCACGTTATTTTCAATCGCCCTTTCCACGAATGGCGTTGCTATTCCACTCGGCGCCTTAACGAACGCATAAAACGCCCCACCAGGCTTAATCAACTCAAATTTGTCCTTCAGCCCTTCGTAGAGAAGGTCTCTCTTTTCCCTATACATGTCAACGAAGTTGGTAACGTCGTAATCCATAGCCGCCATTGCCGCCTTTTGAAAAGGCGTCGGCGCACAGACGAACGTATACTGCTGTATTTTGGTCATCTCTTCGACCACAGCCTTCAGAGATTCATGAGCCACCGCATAGCCGAGCCTCCAGCCGGTCATTGCACAACTCTTACTAAAGCCCCGCAACAGCAGCGTCTTGTCATAGTAATTAGCTATACTTGCACACCTGCCATCGTAACAGAACTTCTCATAAATCTCGTCAGTAAGGATAAGTACATCCTTTTGCGCAGCAAGCTCCGCTAATGCCTTTATCTCGTCTTCGGAATATACTATGCCGGTCGGATTACATGGCGAATTCAGTATAATCATCTTGGTCCGGTCAGTTGTTGCCTCCTCAATTTTCTCGACCGGCAGGTCGAATTTCGGATAGCTGTCAATAAACACGCATTTTCCGCCCAACATATTGACCAGATGCTTATACATTACAAAGTAAGGATCAGGGATGATTACTTCATCGCCGGGATCGATAAGCACCAGGAATGCAAGCAAAAGCCCCCCACTCACACCGCTGGTCACAAGCACCGCTGGCCTGTCCCACCCAATCTCTTTTTTCACTAATTCACTAATCTTCTGCTTCAGAAGTGCGTCCCCCGCCGTCTGCGAGTATTTATTGAGCCCACCCCGGATGGCCTTTATCGCCTCTTCTTTCAGCGGTCCCGGCACATCGAAGTCCGGCTGACCTATCGAAAAATTAACCGGATTGCTAAGCTCCGCCGCCAGCGCAAAAACCTTCCTGATGCCACTGGCATCAATCTTCCCCGTTCTTTCAGCAAGTATGTTTTCCATTTTCAAATAGTAAATAGTCAATATTCAATGGTCAATGGTCAATTGCGCAGGCCTTCCGTATCCCACTCGCGTCAATGAGTTTTGCTCGTTTCGCAATAATCTCTTCCATATACTGTGTATGATACCCTAATTCCCCGAATAGCCAATTGAAATCTCCACTAATGCTCGCAACTTTGACATTGGACATTAAATGTTCGATGCCGAAGGTTCGCCCGCGGCTAATTGGATAATCTCTCTCCCTCTGGCCTTCTGACTTCGGCGTTCCTTATTCGACATTCCCTCTTTGTCATTCCAACCAGCGCCTGTGCTCTGCCGCTAATGTCCAGCGGTTATCCCTCACGACCAGCTTCGTTCTTGTGTAATTCCCGCCAACGCTGGAATTCATATGTGGGTCAGGCAAGCCCCCTGCCCATGCGGCCGGCCAGCGGCAGACTGCACGGCAACAATGCTGTGCCTGCTGAAGGACCCGCATTTCACCGAGATGGATGTGGCACATATTTCGCCAGATCAAACAGTCGTGCCGATTCGCACCCGCAGGACCTATGCTTGCGCCAAAGCTCATGTGCCGCACGGCGAGCCTCCTTACTGTAGCCAGCCAACACAGCTTCTTTGATCTGCTCAAGGACGCGGCCCTTGTACGGATCACCTACAAGCCCAAGAACGAAATCAAGCACTTCCGTGCATGCTTGTGATTCCCTCGCCCGTCGCCTCTCAATACACTCTTCAAAAACATGTTCTCCGAACAAGCTGACTGCGACGTCCTTGCCGCGTTTGTGGCAATGGACTTCCCATGGGAACCACCAACACTTTTGCCACTTGGAGCCTATACTCGCTCCCGAGAAAATGCTTTGGTTATAGTCGTAGAGCCAACTCATGCAAAAGTGGAACTCGACATCATGTCGGATTATCCTTGCGTGTTCGAGCTCATGAGCCAAGACCCACGCAAGATAAGGCTTAAACTCTGACCAGCAACTGGTGCTCTTCCCCGGAATGTACACGACCACATCCCACTGCCCGATCTCACTCACATCTATCGTCTTGTCGGGCCAACTGTACCTATCTACCTCACGATAATGCGTTCTTCCCTCGTTTTGGTCATACCCACGCTTCCACGGCACGCGTGGATCCAAGAGTTTGGACAGAGTCGTCTTGCCCCTTGCTCCGTTATCCTTGCATCCGAAGTCATCCTTCGTGTCGAGTATCAACAGCAATTCCCGGCTCCTGAGTCCGCTTTCGGCAAACACGCTCGCCAAAAAACGCTCATCCACATCTGCGTAGTTCCGCAACCTCACGGTGACGCCCCCCAACTCGACTCTCCGAACGTTCTTTTCCATGCTTACATCCCCAGGTAATAGAACGCCATTCTTGGGATGAGCTCGACTTAGCCATATAGGCCAGCGAGCCGCTCGCCTTTGGGTCATCAATCCATAGTAGCCTTGCGAACGCTAAAACAATCCTCCCCCGAAAAAAGCAGATGACATGCCTTGCCGTCGCTGCTCATCCACTTCGTTGGAAAGCAGCTTGTCTCGCCCGGCCCAACGTCCCACTGCTCCGCGTAATACGCAGTACTCCACGGCCCCCACGGCTCAGGCGCATCGAATATCCCGATCCCTCCCTTAAATCGCATATCATCACCGCCGTGAAGCGTCTGGCACCACAAATGCCTTTTAAGCCCCGAATTGTAACTGATCCCCGAGCGGTAGCATCTGCCTGGATTGCCAAATACAGCCCCCCTACCGCGAATATCTCTCGTCCAGATAGGCCGACCCCAGGTATCAAGACCCTTAAAGAATTCGTAAGCGCTGCGCACCCTGATGTTGCCTCTTTGAACCCGCGCCATAACCATCCTATCAGCCGGCTCATACGCGCTGTCGGCATCATGCGAATAGACATATACATA
>DAOWID010000224.1 GCA_030641115.1 Planctomycetota bacterium
AGTAACATGACGGTTCTGCTGACCACCAAAGGGTACGAACCGGTCGTATTCGATAATTTTAGCGCAGGCCACAGGTCAGCGGTAAGAGACGCCGAGTGCGTTGAGGGCGATTTAGCTGACTATGAGCTACTCCTCAAGACGCTTAAAGAACACAAAATCGAAGCGGTGATGCACTTCGCGGCCCTTATTGAGGTTGCCGAATCAGTCCAGGTGCCGTTGACGTTCTATCACAATAACGTGTCCAACACCGAAAATCTGCTATCAGCGATGGAGGCGGCCCGTGTTGAGAAGTTTGTTTTCAGCAGCACTGCTGCAGTATATGGTATGCCCAAAGAAGTACCAATTACTGAGGATTCGCCGACCGCGCCAATTAACCCTTACGGGGAGACTAAGCTGGCGGCTGAAAGGATGTGTCACTACCAGAGTCAAACGGAAAGACTGCGGTATGCATCACTGAGATATTTCAATGCCTGCGGTGCAGGAAATAACGCATCTCTGGGCGAAGACCATCGGCCTGAATCGCATCTGGTTCCACTGACGATCCAGGCGGCAATGGGAAAACGCAGTGAGATCAAAATCTATGGAACCGACTATGAAACGCCGGACGGAACCTGTATCCGCGATTACATCCATGTTGACGATTTGTGTAAGGCCCACCTTCTTGCACTGAATAAGCTGAACAACGAGCACGAACTGGTCTACAACCTGGGTAATGGAAGAGGCTATTCGGTCACAGAGGTGATCGATACGGTTAAAAAGGTCTCAGGCAGAGACTTTCCGGTTGTAGCGGCAGACCGTCGGCCCGGCGACGCGCCAATACTGACGTCTGATGCCACAAAGGCAAAGAATGAGCTCGGCTGGAAGCCTGAAATGCCGGAGTTGGAAAAAATGGTGTCCACTGCCTGGCAGTGGCATAAAGAGCACCCCGACGGTTACCCGGATTGACAATAAGCAAGATGATCGGATCGAATATCGAATAACCAACTGTTGCAGCGATTGGAGCAAAAAGCATGAGCGGTATCTTTGTCGGCATTGATTTGGGCGGAACGAACATAAAGATTGGCCTATTTGATTCTGAGCTAAAGCTCGTCTGCAAAACATCGGTGGCGACCGAAGCCGATATGGGGCCGGATGTCGTTATTGACAATATGGTCCAGACGGTCGAAAAACTTGTTGTCGATGAAGGTTTTGCTCTGTCGGACATTATCGCCATAGGCATAGGGACTCCGGGACCGGCCAAATACAGCGAGGGTATCATAATAAGGTCAACCAACATGCCGAAGTTTAAGAACGTACCCATCTGCAAAATGCTGAACGAAAAGCTTGGCACGCCTGTTGTTTTTGACAATGATGCAAATGTAGCATGTTGGGGCGAATATGCTGTCGGGGCCGGCAAAGGTGTTAAGGATATAGTCTTTTTTACGCTCGGCACAGGAATAGGTGGCGGAATTATCAGTAACGGCGAACTCGTGCACGGCTGCGCAGAAAACGCGGCTGAATTGGGACATACGATCATATACCCGGACGGGCGGAAATGTAACTGTGGACAGAGAGGCTGCGTCGAGGCCTATGCGTCAGCCGATTCGACCGCCAGAAGGGCTCGCGAGGCCGTTGAAGCAGGGGCAGAATCCAGTTTGAAAGAAGTGCTCGATGAAAAGAGCACAATAACCAGTAAAGACGTTTATGAACATCTGGCGGCTGATGACAACCTGGCCAAAGAGATAACCGATGGGACAGCCAAAGCGCTTGCAATCACCTGTATAAATATGCTGCACACAACGGAGCCTAAGCGGATAGTCTTTGCAGGCGGAATGATCGCCGCCGGCAATGTGCTTTTGGACCGGATAAGGGATTACTTTGACGAGCATATATGGTCCATAAAAAAGGAGTCCGTCGAAATTGTCTTTGCAACCCTGGGCGAGGATGCCGGCATAATTGGCGCCGCTGCGCTGGCCCGGCACGCTGAGCAGCAGGGGAAATTAAAGTGAGCTAAAGACTTCGGCTGTTATAAATGGTTGGGTGTTCCACTATAACGGAATTGGTTGTTTTTGTCTCGTAAGCTCATAAGTATCATTTGCAATAGCTGCTTGTTCATTCGTGGGAACAACGAAAACTTTGACCTTGCTGTCTTTGGTGCTGATTTCGGCTTCCTTTGCCACGGCGGCCAAGTTTGCTGCCTGGTTGAGTTGAACGCCTATTTGGGTCATGCCCATACATATCTGCCGGCGCAAGAAGAAGGCGTTTTCTCCTATTCCACCCGTGAAGACCAGAGCATCAACAGGGTCGAGCACGGCGGCATAAGCGCCGATGTACTTCCTGATGCGATAGCAGAAAATATCTATAGCCAGCTTTGCCAGGCCGTTACCCTTTTTTGCGAGCTGCACGAGCTCTCTCACATCATTTGAGATGCCCGATATTCCAAGCAGACCGCTTTTCTTGTTGCAAATGCTCTTTAACAATGTCACATCGTAGCCTTTGTCAGCGAGATAGAAGAGTATTGCCGGGTCCATATCACCGGAGCGCGTTCCCATCGGCACGCCTTCCAAAGGCGTAAAGCCCATGGATGTGTCAATTGATCTGCCCTGTCTAACGGCGGTAACGGAGCAGCCGTTTCCAAGATGACACGTAATAGCGTTGATATTGTATTTTCCTCTACCCATTATTGCAGCGGCGCAGCGGGCAACATATCTGTGCGAGATTCCATGAAATCCGTATCTGCGAATGCCATACTTCTCATAAAGCTCGTACGGCAAAGCATACATATAAGCAACTTTGGGAATGGTCGCATGAAATGCGGTATCGAAGCAGGCAACCTGCTTTATGTTCGGCAGTTCATGCTGCACAGCCCGGATGCCCGCGAGGTTGGGCGGATTGTGAAGTGGAGCCAGGTCTGCAAACTTCTCTATTGACACAATTACATTCTCGTCAATGACTACCGAACCGGTGAACTCTTCACCACCATGAACAACCCTGTGCCCGACAGCACCAATTTCAGAAATGTCCCGCATAACTCCCACATCTTTGCTGACGAGAGTGTTCAATATTAGCTCCACCCCGCCCTCTACATCCTCGACCTTCACCTGGAGGGTGTGCGTTTTCCCATGGAAGATGTGAGAGAGACTTGTGTTTTCTTGCCCGATCCTCTCGACGAGCCCATTGGCCAAAATCTCCGCCTGGGGCATCTGGTATAGATGATATTTGATCGAAGAACTGCCTGCATTGACAACAAGTACTTTCATTTTCTACATTATCCTTTCTACAACAACTGCCCCAAAGTTAATATTACCGTTGCAACAATATCATCTACGCTTGCCCCTCTTGAAAGGTCTGTTATAGGTTTTGCAAATCCTTGCAGGAAGGGCCCGATAGCCTGGGCGCCGGCCATATATTGTGTCAGCTTGTAGGCGATGTTTCCTGAGTTGAGATCGGGGAAAATGAGGACATTGGCCTTTCCCGCAACGCTACTTTCATCTTTGACTTTCTTAGCGGCCACTCTCGCAACTATAGCCGAGTCCGCCTGGAACTCACCATCAATAGCCAGTTTAGGCTCGCGAGCCCTTGCTATTTTGAGAGCTTCGGTGACCTTGTCCACACTTGGGCTGGAAGCGCTGCCCTTCGTAGAGAATGACAGAAGAGCTACACGTGGCTCCTGGCCGAGAATTCTCCTTGCGCTTACCGCTGAAGCCAAGGCTATATCAGCCAATTGTTCTGCGGTCGGGTCGATGTTGACGGCACAGTCGGCGTAAATGAAGGGTTTGTCCTTTTCTCCGAGAAAGTTGGGAACAACCATAAGAAAGTAGCTGGAAGGGGTTCTGATTCCGGGGAGCAACCCTATAGTCAAGACTCCAGCTTGAATAACAGTTGTAGTTGCGCTGGCAACGCCACCGACGACAGCATCGGCATCGCTACACGCTACCATCATCCCTGCGTAGAACAGGGGCTTGGCAACTATATGCTTTGCCACTGCGACAGAAATACCGTCTCGCCTCTGGCGGTATTTTTCAGCATAAACCCCAACTTTGTCACTCTTTTTGGGATTTATAGTTTTGATGCCGTCAAGACCGACACCGGCTTTTTCGATGGCGGTTTCGATCTGCTCCGGTTTTCCGAGCACGATCGGCTTGGCAATATCTTCGTCTCTAAGTCTCCGGGCAGCCCGAATTATTCGCTCGTCTCTTCCCTCCGGTAGAACAACGGACAAGTTCTTTCCCCTTGCCCTCTCCTCAAAAGTGCGTATGATGCTCATTTTGGTTGCTTTCTTGCTGTGCAAGAAGACGCTCTTCTGTTTGTTTCCTCCTTGACGGCGTTTCCAGGTTAGCACCGGGTCGTGCTGAATGCAAGAGGAATTTGAATTTGCACGGTTGATAGCAGAACGTCGCCGCAGAACTGTTTTGCCTACATTCACTCCGTTTAAGCAGACGAAGGCGGGCCGTGACGGGAAAGTGATCAGATGGGTAGCGGCCATTGACTTCATCACGTAGGATTTGGGCATCGAGCACCTCTACACCTAATGTCGTAAACACAAAGTCGATTTTTTCGCCTTTGCGGTTTCCCACAAAGCCATTGAAGGTCCCCGCTTCTACTGCATCTGAATGCAGCAGACGAAATGTATCAACCATGGGAACGGGATTCTTGGATTTGCCTGCATGTTCCCCGGCGAGTGAACTCCGGGCCTTCAAGTATAGAATGGCGGGATTATTCTCCCCGGCGTTGAAATCACCTGTCACCACAAAGGCATCAGGGTGTTTTCTATTCTTAATGCGCTGAGTCAGTAGCACGACGCTTTTCTCTCTGGACGGCTGCGAAACGTGGTCCAGATGGAGATTAAACACGTAAAAAGCCTTGCCTGATTTCTTTTCGACAAGTCGTGCCCATGTGCAGATGCGGGTACAGGCGTTGCCCCACGTGATTGAGCCGGGGACTTCCGGCGTATCAGAGAGCCAGAAGGTTCCGGATTCATCTACACCGAAGCGGTCACGACAATATAGGATTGCGCAGTACTCGCCTTTTGTCTTGCCATCATCACGGCCAACGCCGATCTCGCCATATTTGGGAAGCGCTTGGCGAATTTGGTCAATTTGGAAACGTAGAGCCTCCTGCAAACCCACAACGTCGGGTTGATGTTTGCGTAGGACGTCAAAAACTATCTCCCGACGGTTCTCCCAGCGGTTCTGGCCATCGCTGGCAGTGCCATAACGGATATTAAAACTCATAACATGCAGTAGCAGACCATCTTCTGCTGTCCGGTTCAAAGCGGGATGGTCAACACAGTGACACGAACACACGTTGAAGACGGCCCACAGACCCAAGACAAGGCCAAGAAGAAGACGGCCTTTCATCACTCTGGAAATTCTCTTGTGGTACATAGTCTATCGCCAAACGGATCAAAATAATTCTAACATATCAGGGCTGGTCATAGGCTTCTTCGCTTTTCTTCTTCGGAGAGCGGTTCGTTTAATGAGCCGGAGCGGAAGCCTTGCAGGTCAACAGTCACGAACTTAAAGCCAAGCGACTTTAGTTTTTCGACTATTTGTGAGCGGGCCGGCTCCGTTGTAATCCTTTCGATATCTTTCGGGTTGACTTCGATGCGAACTATTGTGTCGTGATGGCGAACTCGAAACTCAACCAGGCCCAACGTCCTCAAGAAATCTTCAGCCTCTTCGATCTGCTTGAGGCGTTGCTCCGTGATTTCCAAACCATAGCTCATTCTCGAAGCCAGACAAGGCGAGGCCGGTATGTCAGCCGTAGGCAAATTCACCTGTCTGCTTAACTGACGGATATCGTCCTTGGTGAGTTTCGCCTCTGCTAAGGGCGAGCGGATGCCGAAGATCTTCATCGCACGATTGCCCGGCCGAAAGTCGTCGAGGTCATCGTAGTTGGCTCCGAAGACGACGTTGTCGAAGCCCCGGTGCCGGGCAATATCCAGAAGAGTCTTGCAGAGGTGCGACTTGCAGTGGAAGCAGCGATCGGCCTTGTTGGCTGTGAATTTGGGGTCGGCAAGCTCATCGGTATCGACCACCTGCAATTCGACGCCGATACTCCTTGCAAACTCCGCCGCCCTTTCAAACTGCCACGTGGGCTCGGTAACTCCGACACTGGTGCAGGCCAAGACATTTTCAGCTCCGAGCGTATCAACGGCTGCTTTCAAAAGGAAGGTGCTGTCCACGCCGCCGGAGTATGCGACGACTACCTTACCCAGCTTCTTGAGTATTTCCTGCAGCAGATTGTGTTTTTCTTGAAGATTCATAAAGCCGATGGAGGGAGTCGAACCCTCAACCTCAGCTTTACGAAAGCTGTGCTCTACCATTGAGCTACATCGGCAATCAAGTCGGCTATAATACTGATCGTTGGCTGGTTTGTAAAGAGGCTTGATTCGGTCAATTAGTGGGCGCGGCGAACGATTCTTTTTCCCTCGACTTCGCTCCCCTCGACCTGGCTCGGGACAGGCGGGACGAGCTTCTGGGTCCTTCGGGGGGTTTGGGGTACTTTGAAATTGGGTTTGATTGGGTTTGTTTTCGCGGAAGTCTCCGGAGGGGCTGATTTTCATAAGGCTTTGTGGTAAAGAAGGTTGCGTTCATTTTGCCTATTTTGAAATTGGGTTTGTTTTGCATAAAAAGGCCGATTTGTAGAGGATTCTCGACAATTGTAGAGCAAGTTGGGTCCGCCAAACGGAGGCGGATCTGCGATATTGACCCCGCCAGAAGACGGCGGATATGCGGTATTTGCCATTTTCGTGTTTGTTATTGTGATTTTAGTCAATTTAGTTATATATCTATTATACAGCACAAGGAGTTTGGTGTCAAGTGAAATTTTCAACCGCAGATTTGACAGATTTAACCACGAATTGGCACGAAAAGTTATTAGACACTGATCAACACTGATTGACACGGATTTTTGGGGCCACAGAGAGCATACAGAGGACACGGAGGGAAAGCAAGAATCAAAATGCAAACAGC
>DAOWID010000213.1 GCA_030641115.1 Planctomycetota bacterium
AATTGGGTTTGTTTTGCATAAAAAGTAGTCGATTTGTAGAGTTCTCTCGACAAATGTAGAGAGTTCTCGACAGATGTAGAGGACAGAAGACAGAAGGAATTGGACAGGATAACAGGATTGAACGGATATTAGCCACGAATCCATTCGACAAGCTCAGGACAGGTTTACACAAATTAGCACCAATTTATTTAATCGCGGAGAACGCGGATTTTCGCGGAGGGTTCTGCTCTTTGAAGCTGGCTGAAACGGTTTTTTCGACACTGATTTAGACTGTTTTTTGACACGGATTAACACGGATGAACACTGTTTTTTGTATTTATCTTCGCCTTTGGGCGGTTTATGTTTGGTTTGCGGCAAACATGCGGGTATTTTAACATAGTTTCAAACAAAAGTCAACAAAAAAATGAATGAAAATTCACCGCAGAGATCGCTGTCCTTGGGACTCCTTTCGGAGAGACCGCCGAGGAACTTCGGGTTATGGAAATCCGGCTACGGCGGACTTGTTTGCTGGGAGATCCGGCTTCGCCAGGGGCTACGCCGCGACAAGGGGGGCGATATACTCGATGAACGAATTAGAATGGAGAAGAAAAATAGGTGACTGTCCTTAGTTTACTTTAGTTTTCTTTCTTTTCCAGTTTTTCGTATACGATTCTTGCGCCAGGGCAATCGACATCCTGTCGGCCAAAATCAGTCTCAAAAGGATATAATTCGCAGCCCCAAGGACGCACCGGATAGATTTTACAAGACTTCCTATCACCATCCGAATTAAGAAAAGGACAGGGCGTCCTCTTGTGGTCTTGTGATACCCAGCCTTTCGGGGCTTGCGTGATCCGACCATAGTATTTGGCAATGACGTGATCAACATGAAGATGGAGAAACTCAGCAATTTTATAGATGCTTTCAGGGTCATATGGAAGCCCTATTTCAACGCAGCATTTGCCACATCGTTGACACTCGAAAAGCTGCGATCGTGTGTCCTGTTGCATATCCTCACGTTTTCCTCTGTGGCCCAACATTGAGTATACTGATCCGTATCAGTATCCGAACTCGAAGCTATTTTGCCCTGTGTGCTCTCAACAAAGCCAACCTTCCGAGAGCAAGGAAGTCAGACGTTTGAGTCTTTGGTAAAATCGCCTGACAGGTTTTCATGAAACACTTTCAATACCGTTTCTATATCGGTGGCAATTTTAATAAAAGGCCACCGCTTTTTTCCTTGTAAGCGAGTATATGTAAGATGAGCAAGATATTTATGTGCATCTTGTTCCGTTGTTTTGAGTAACTGTGTTTTTTGAGGCCGGATACTTTTCCAAGGGCTGTCAGATGTAAAGTATTGACTTGCCCTAACAGTGTCCTTATATGGTTGATTCTTGTATAGAAATTCGATAAGTATTCTGGCATGGATGAGAAAGGACTCTACCAATGCATTATGAATCACGCCCTTGCCTTTATTGTCGATAGCAAGAATATTTGCCAAAGACCACAGCATCCAAACTTCATACTTCTTAAGGGATTCCAGTGCATTTTTTAATTGTTCTACGGTTCGATTTTCTGTCTTTGCTTTACTCATTTTATTAGCGTTTTCTCCTTAACATCACCGGACGGAGGCCGAGCATAGCATGGAGACCACACCTCGTAGACTTGCTTTCTACTTCCAGAACTGGCACCACTTCTTCTTCTGTTTTGTCAATATTGCTCTAAGGTGTTTCGCAAGATTCATTGGCTCAGTTACTCCTTGCATATCGAACTTCGACAAGATTTCCTTTGCTTCTTCTCTCCCGTTATCTATTAACTTGTTCATTTCTTGAATGGACAAGGAGCTTATATCTGACCTAAAAAGATGTTTCAAGCAACATCGGAATTCGCCTGATATATGCATCTGTACCGGAAGCATACTGGCCTTGATTTCGGACTTCTCAAAGAAATCACCAATTACTATCGGAGACGCAGCCTCGATTTGTTCAGCAACGTTATCTGCAGCTATGTTTTGTAAAAGCGACTCGAGTAGCGCCACGTCGTGAGACTCATTTTCCCTTAAAGCATAGTTTCGTCTCTCGCAATAGTCTGTTATACGTGTTCGGATTATATTTTGAAGGTTATCTGCAACAGGAAACTTGCCGCTGAGAGATTGGATAATGCGGTCTTCGAAGTCCATGCAGATTTCTTGCAACGCACTTTCGTTGTACTCTAATCCTTGGATAGACACTGATAACTGGAATAGGAAATAGGTATCTATTTCGAATCTGCAGGGATAAGGATTCCATTCGCGCCCGAATTTGCTGTAAATCTGTTGAGTTTGTACGTAGTATCTCTCAGCATATTGTTTGAGTAAGTCAAAGAGTCTGTCATACTGTGGTTTTTTAGTACCCACGTCTGGCTTCCCTTGAATGTTATGGTTCCCAGGCTATAAATAACGCAACGAAGAACTTTAAGGTCAAACCATTTTTCAAAAATCTATGATATTGCTGGTGCACCAAAAATGGGCTCCTCTACATCAAGGTCGTGTTAGGCTTGCTAAAACCTATCTGGCACACGTAGCGATGCCCCTAAGCCCAAAGGCAAAGGAGCACCAACTTTTCTACATTTTCATGTTCCAAAACTTGCCGATTTCAGTGAGAACGCTAAAAACTGAGTACAGTTTCGTATTCAATTGTCAAAAACCCGAACATCTCAACTTCTGCCACATAATAACATACCAAGACCGTTAAAACAAGCAAAATACGGTTCATGTGCGACATATTAAGCCTTATTTATTACGGATAACGCTTTATCTCGATAGATTAAACTTCATATATGGGATATCACACTTACTTTGTCATAGCTAAAGCCTACTTTTGCATAAGAGCTATTGTCATACGTTGCGCATTGGATTTTTTTCGGGTCGATAGGGGAGCCGCTTTGCGGGCTGTTTTGATCTTTTCATCAGCCCAGCCTCCAAAGCCAGATTCATCCAGGCGGTGGGATGCAAAACTGTCACATATCTGGCCCGCCTCGTCGGGTTTTCAACTTCGGCTGGGGGGGTGACGACATCAAAACAGTCTCGCCGAAGGCGATTCCATATTCCTTACATCCGTCGCTATTGGTGAATGGCTAAATGGGGGTGGGGGGAGTGGGGGGATGGGTAGAAGCTCGAAATAGTAAATGCGAAATCCGCAGGATGGCTTGCGGGACAAATTCAAATAACGCAAGTTGACTTTGACATAAGGACAGGGCAGGCGGAGAATCTCACACTCGCAAACAGGGAGAATCCTTTGGTGAGGCCAGATGCTTCGCTTCGCTGAGCATGACAGCCAAGAAATCAGTCAAGTTGGAGAATTACAAATGTTCGAATGGGGAAAACGGGGATGGGGTTTACGGTGGGAGAGTTAGTGAAATCGGGAGGATAAATGGCGGGAGATGATTTCACGGCGTTTGGGATTTTGTTTCGCGGTCTGCGGGCAAGAACGCGTCTCACGACTCTACTTTGGCCTGCCTGGGCATTGCGATTGTCCCGGTTCTCGCTACGCTCTTGATGCCGTAGGGCTTGCACGCGTTGATAAAGGCCTCGATCTTCGATTCAGGCCCGCTGACCTCTACCATAAGCGTTTTCTGGCCGATATCCACAACTTTGCCCTTGAACATCTCTATCAGAGAGACGATTTCAGGCCGCTTTTCCGGCGGCGCAGAGATCGATACGAGCATTAAATCGCGAGCCACTATCGGCTGGCCCACAAAATCCTGGACCTTAACAACAGGAACAACCTTGGCTAATTGTTTGCGAACCTGCTCAACAACCCTGTCGTCCCCGACAACGACTATCGTCATCCGGCTGAGCTTCGGGTCCTCGGTTCGGCCGACAACAAGAGAGTCAATATTGAACGCCCGCGCCGCAAACATCCCCGCAACGTGCGCCAGAACACCCGGCTTATTTTCAACTAATGCGCTTATTAAGTGCTTCATAATTTGGTCCTTAGTTCATAGTTCGTGGTTCGTAGTCTATGAACTAACAACTACGAACTATCAACTTTTATATCAATCTTTCCAAAATATCGAGTCCATCCATCTCATTTAAGCTTTTGCCTGCCGGCACCATCGGCCAAACGTTCTCTTCCCGCTCGACTCTAAAATCAACGACGCAAGGCTTCTTTTCGGCCAGCATCTTCTTGACCGCCTTGGGAACATCCTCTTTTTTGTCAACCGTAATGCCTACGGCGCCAAGCGCACGAGCAACCGCAGCGTAGTCCGGATTGGACAGATAGCTTTTCGAATAACGCTTTCCGTAGAAAAGCTCCTGCCACTGTCGAACCATCCCCATATATCCGTTGTTGAGGATACACACCTTAATCGGCAGATTGTGCTCAACCGCCGTGGCGAGCTCGGTCATCGTCATATTGAAACTGTGGTCGCCGTCAATATCGACAACCGTCGCATCCGGCTTGGCTACCTGAGCGCCTATCGCAGCAGGCAGACCATAGCCCATCGTGCCGAGTCCGCCCGAGCTTATAAGCTGCCGCGGCCGGGTGAATTTGTAGAACTGAGCGGCCCACATCTGATTCTGCCCGACGCCGGTAGTTATTATGGCCTCACTCTTGGTCTGACGACAAACCTCATCGACAACATACTGTGGCTTGATCGTCTGCGAGTCTTGATCGTACCGAAATGGAAACTTCTTCTTCCACTGGGCAATTTTGTCGAACCAATTCTTCCTTTCTTCGTACTCAACTTCCTTAACCAGCTCGCTGAGTATTTCTTTCGCGCCACCCACAACGGGAATATCTACATTAACATTTTTCGATATGCTCGCGGGATCTATATCGATATGTATCACCTTTGCCTTTGGAGCAAAGGTCGCTACCTTACCTGTCACTCTATCGTCGAACCGCGCTCCCACGGCAATCAACAGATCACACTCCTGAACCGCATAATTGGCGTATGCCGACCCGTGCATCCCGAGCATATCAAGGGATTGGGCCTTCCTCTGGTCGTAACTACCCAGCCCCAGAAGCGTCATCGTCACCGGAAGATGCGCTTTTTCCGCCAGCGCCCTTAGCTCTTCGCTTGCATTGGCGCTGATAACACCGCCGCCGACGTAAAGCACCGGCTGCTTGGACTTGTTTATTGCCTTTGCCGCCATTGATATCTGTCTGGCGTGCCCTTTGGTCCGCACGCGATAGCCGGGCAGATCAATCTCGACCGGCCCGTCTGCGCTGAACTTGGCAACCGCGACATCAACCGGTATATCAATCAGCACCGGACCCTGCCGACCGGTCGAGGCAATATGAAACGCCTCCCGGATCGTGCGGGCCAAGTCTTTGACGTCTTTGACGATGCAGTTGTACTTTGTGACCGGACGGGTGATGCCGGTGGTGTCCGCCTCCTGAAACGCATCGTTTCCGATCAGCTCGGTGCGAACCTGCCCTGTCAAGGCAACCATCGGTATCGAATCCATCATCGCCGTGGCAAGGCCGGTCACCAAATTACACGCGCCGGGTCCGCTGGTTGCGACCACAACGCCCACCTTGCCGCTGGCGCGGGCATAGGCGTCGGCCATGTGGCAGCCGCCCTGCTCGTGACGCGGCACCACAAAGTTAATCGGCGCATCGTACAATTTGTCGAACAAAGGCAGCACCACACCGCCCGTGTAGCCGAACATGGTATCGACACCCTCTCCAATGAGCGTATCGACGATAATCTGGGCGCCTGCTTTTACGGTGGACTTTGAATTGCAAGGTTTGGACTTCATCTCTCGATACCTTTCCTGATAAACGTAATCCCGTTATTCCAGTCAATTATGGCTTCACAGGGGCCCTCCGGCTTCTCAGCCCTTCCCGCTCAGGAGAAAAGGCCGAGCCGGCCGAAGATTCTGAACCCTGCCATAATCCCGTAACCCCCGCACCTACTTTAGATTTGCGAGCGAACTTACTGCCAAATGGCTCCGTTATACAACAAAGAAGCCCTTGGCAACCTAAAGCCCGGAACACTAAAGTAGGTGCGGGGTCTCAGGGTCGTACCTGCATGTTTTCACGCAAATACGCGGATATTATACACGATTCAACATCCTATGTCAATTACTTTCGGCAACTTATTCTGCTGCGAATAGTAATTTTGGGTTTTCTAAGGCAAATAAAGAGGTTCCTAACTCTTGTGGGGGTAGGCTTCAATTATTTATTTTTTTCTTGTAGTCCAATATTCCACGAACAAGCTTTCGACGATTTTCTGAATTTTTACAAAATTCTTCGAACGTTTTGTACGCTGATCGAGCCTTTAAGAACACCAGCACAACAATGTTGGCGTCTTGAAACTTATCAATCTTCAAATCATAATCAGCATCATTTCGGTCGTCTCTAAGTTCATTCAGATTACCGGCAACTTCCTCAATTTCCCTCAAGCCGCAGTTGTTCAAATACTGGTACACTTTCCGATGCGATTCCGCATCTTTAGTCAGTGTTTGCACATTATCTTCGACAAATCTTTTTATTAAGTGGAAAAGCCCGTAATAACCACGACTAACAGCCGACCGAAGTGCTGCCTCGTTGTTTGATTGCTTGCACAGATCGTTGGCAAGATCAAGAAATGCTACTGGTTCCATCCCCGTCTATTTTTCCCACTCATAGGTAATGGTGATTTTCTCACGTTCTCTTGCGTCTAGTATTGGGTACAATCTTTTCTTGAAATTCTGTTCATCAGTCAAAATATCTGCGGGATTTCCTGATACTGCCAGAATAATTCTGAATGTTTTCCTTCCAGGCAGTTCAGGATCGTAGGCTATGCTTATCTTTATCCCATGCAAATTTCCGAACACTTCCCTTGAGATTGTAATGGCACTACCTATCGCGTCTTGGAGATTTTCCTTTTGAATCTCACGCAGTACGTCAGGTAACGCAGCCTCAAGAAGAATTGCTGTCTGTTCTTGAGATGTCTCTTCCCCTATCCTCGGATAAGTCCCAGTAACAACAAGACTGATCCACTTTTTAATTGCAAAAAAATCTGGAGAAAATTGTTGTTGAGCAGGTAAATCTATCCAAGTTTCTTCTAAGAACAATCTATCCTCAGTAACGGAAGAATTTGAACTTACACGTGCATCGAAAGTCGTTTCCCTAATTATTCGCGGATATGGGTCAACGACAATAATATATAATGATTCTCCTTCAAAGGTCTTGTCAAAAAAAGTCTCCTCAGGGTCAAAACTCTTAATGTCCTCATAAAGTTCGGTGAAACCAGATAATCGGCCTTGTGTTTGGTAAACTATTCTATTTCGTCTTTTTCCATCACGGTATGGAATCGGAGGGGATACTATGTTCCCCACGGAGGATATCCCAAAATTCCCCGTCGTTCTCATTCTTTGGTACCAAGCAAGATTGTCCTTGGACACCGTTTCCATTACTTCTTTTTCCAAATTTTCTCTTGAATCTCCATAGTTGTCAAATCTTCAAATCCTCTTACTATCCACTCGTGGGCCATATCAAACCATGCTTGAACTCCTTCATCGTTAATGCCTCTTGCAGTAAGTTCTAAAACAAAAACCTGGTCTTTAGTTTGTCTGCTCACAGCTTGGTTCATTCTAACATGAAGCCTGCCCTTATTATCCGGCAGCCTGTATGTTGTACGCCAAGCTACACTTTCAGGTTCTGCTAGAAACCGCTCGTTTTTTGCATAACTCAAATCACGAAACACGCTCCCGACCTCGTTAGGATACAGCCACCCCTCTCCGCGCAGGATATGGTTCATGTAAGTAAGCTCATACTGTCTTACCTTCGCCTCTCCGATATTTTGCTCCTTAAGAAAAGCAGTAAACAATCCCCACGAGTCTAAGAACTTAGGAAATAACTCCTCATACCTGGGATACTTGTTATCCGCCTGTAATTTTCGCCAGTTCTGCAAGAATCCATCTTGCTGAACTTGCACAAGGTGATTCCTTACTTTATTTATGAAGAATAACCTTGGTAGCGGAGGGTGGGTCAACTGCTCTATACTCACGGCCAGAGGCGGAGGAGTCTCTCCAAATACTTCCTGAACAAATCCAATAGGAGGTCGTTCTTCGCAGTCAGGGTATTCTTCTCTGTCCAGCTTATCCCAGAAAAGGCCCGTATGAGGAGCTTTGAAATCCCGTAAAGTTTCAAAATGGACTCCAAAAACAACTTCAATTACCGGCGGATTCTCATAATCCGGCAGAGATAATGGACTTGACTTCATATGTTATTTCCTTGTTGCCATGAGAACAGAATATACGAAAGATGCTGTTATTTATCGGCGTAAATGGCCTCATGCTTCCAGAAAACATAATTATAACAAATGCACCCTTCTTTGTCAAGACCCGGTTCTGTGGCTCGTAGCAAGACTTAGAATCCAGTCTTCTCATGAATTTAACACATTTCCCAGTAGCTGCAAGCACTCGTAGCAAAAAAATAGCTGGTTTTGCCCCGAATCGCTGATATAATGGCAATGGTAAATAGGACTATTGGAGATTTCTTATGTGTGACAAATGCGGTTGCAGCGAAACTAACACCGAAAAAACCTTTGAAGAGAAGGTCAAAGACACAATTGAGGTCATTCGGCCAAGCCTGCAAGCCCACGGCGGCGACGTCGAGCTCGTAGGCGTGGATGACGATAATACCGTCAAAGTCCGCCTCCAGGGCGCCTGCCAGGGCTGCCCGGGCGCCCAAATGACAATGAAAGATGGCATCGAAAGAATCCTCAGGGAGAAGGTCCCGGAACTTAAAGAGGTCGTCGCTGTAAGCTGAGTGAAGCCAAAAAGGCAGACCGCAGGGGTGTATGATTTCTCCATGCAGCAGGGTACCCGTCGGGGCACTCAGCCAGGCACAGGTCGATGCGTCGCCGGTACATCTTGCCTATAATTGACGCAGGCATCAAATAATATATGCCCAACTTCAGTTTTGTGGCCCTTGTGATATTTTTTGACCATTTTGCGCAAGATTTCACTCATAAGAGACCAGGCATTCGGCCACACTGTCAATGTTCGGATTTTCAATTACCCCTCTTTCGGTTATGATAGCCGTAATATCCCGGGCCTGGGTAACGTCAAAAGCCGGATTGTACACGTCAACGCCGTCGGGAGCGGTTTGCGTTCCGGCAAACTTCGTCACCTCATCGGCGGATCTTTGCTCAATCGGTATCTCCGCTCCGGTTCTTATACTCAGATCAAACGTGCTCGAAGGCGCCGCAATGTAGAATGGTATGCCGTGCTCTCTTGCAAGAATGCTCAAGCTGTATGTGCCTATCTTGTTCGCTGTGTCACCATTCGCCGCGATTCGGTCGGCACCGGTTATTACCGCATTTATCTTGTCCTGGGCCATCAGCCACCCGGCCATATTGTCGCAGATAACCGACACGTCAATTCCCGCCCGTTGCAGCTCCCATGCCGTTAACCGCGCACCCTGCAGCAATGGCCGAGTCTCATCCGCATAGACCTTAAACCTCCTGCCTTTGTTATGCGCCTCGAACATCACTGATAGTGCCGTCCCCTGCCCCGCAGTTGCCAGTGCCCCGGCGTTGCAATGCGTCAGAATACCGGAATCTTCCTTGATGAACTTCTGGCCATTCACGCCGATACGCCGGCACATATCCACGTCTTCGGCACAGATTGCATTGGCCTCACTCAGAACAAACTCGCGCAGGGTCACCGCTGTTGCCTCTGGTTGCCCGGCCACAAACTCCTCGGCTCTTCTGCGGATCCTTTCGGTCGCCCAGAACAAATTCACCGCCGTCGGACGGGCCGACGCCAAGTATTCGCACGACTGGCCCAGAATCTGCATGGCCTGTTCCAAACTATCGTCCGGTGTCGGCTTCTGCATCCCTAAAACCAGACCGTAAGCCGCCGCGACCCCTATAGCAGGGGCGCCGCGAACGGCAAGGGTCTTTATCGCTTCGTAAAGCTGCCCGGTGTCCCGGCACTGCAGCTTGACAAACTCAGCCGGCAACCGCCGCTGATCCACAAGCTCCAGAAAGCCGTCAACATCACCGGCCCACTTAAGCGCCTGAGCAATCATAAAAACCACGTCTCCTGTTACCTTATTGCATATTGCTTTTGTCACATCCGTTATCGACTATCTATTGTCTTTGCCGTAGATTCTTCCCTCTCTGTAATCCCGCCAGGCCGGCTCAAACGCCATCCTGTCGGTCGGCGCCGACCTCACTTTTACGTTCTCGCACCGGAACAAACCCCGCGAATCCCTGTCGTATTCGATTTGCAATACGGAACTTCGCAGAGACTCATTCTCAGGTTTGAACTTCAAAGCCTCGCCGGTCGCTCTGTTAATAACACCAGGATGCACCTCGATTCCATCCTTGGCCACAACAAGATGCGAGCCGCGCGACCCGCCGCCTTGCTCAAGCAGCTCTACAATCGCCTTTAGATACGCAACACTCGTCAAAGCCAGATGCTCTGCCCGTATAGCCCATAAGATGTCCTTTTTGCCGTGTGACATCAGCCCTTGCTTTTGAATGCATCTATAGAGTTCAACGGCCTCCTTCAAAGCCCTGCGGCAGTCACTCAACTGGCGTACATGTCCGGCCGATGCGGTCATACGAGACTGGATTGCCTTTATAACCTGCTTCGGCATAGGACCGCCGGAAACTTTGTAACGGTCGAATCTCGTGATCAATTCAGCCAACTGGCGATCAATCTGGCCCTCTTGGCTCGAGTAATTCGCCGGCTCACAGCCATAAACGTTCACAATGTATTGTGCCGCTCGCAAACCGCCAACCTGCCCGGCGTTAAGGGCCGAACCGCCGGGCCGTTTAACGCCGTGAGTGCCCGCCATCTCGCCGATTACAAAGGTCCCGGCTATGTTGGACTCCCACCACTTGTTCACCGCAAAACCACCGTTGTTGTGCTGAGCACAAACCGCAATCTCCAACGGCTCGGTATGCAAATCGATACCGTTCTCCCTGTATATTTCAATGGCAGGCGGATTCATTGCAAGAAGCCGTTCGATAGGTGTCTCCTGAAGCGCGCCGGCCTCCTCCAAATACTGGCGTGGTACCGGCTTGAGCTGCTCGATATCAAACGTCTCGGTCGAATCGCTCCCGGCCGGGTTGTGCAGAAAGTCCATGAACACACGCCTGCCCTTTTGCGTCTCGCTGAACACCAGAACATCAATCAACGATGATTGATGATTCTCAATCCGCTGCGGGTCGAAAGGCCACTGATAACCCTTGAGAAAAATATTCGTCGCTATCTTGCTTATCGAAGGGAAATAGCCCGCAAGGAACTCCCGCTCATCGCCGCCCTTCTTGTCGGTGCTGAAGATTCGCGGAATCGCCTGCATATAAGTGCCCGAGACGTTCCATCGAAACTTGGTGCTCGCCAGCCCGAACTGCCACTCGGGCAGGTTCTCCGCAGCCAGGCCCGCCTTGAATGCAAGGCCGTGAATACCGAACTGGCCTTTCGGATAAACGCTGGCCTTGTAAAGCTCACCGGGCCCACCGGCGGCGAGGACTATGTTTGCACCGAGGTAAACGTTTATGGTGCGCTTCACTCTATAAATGCGACTCTTGTCAAAAGTCACGATGCCGGCAATTCGCTTGGAATCACCCGGGCCAACCGTCAGCAAATGCATCACCTCCTGTTTGTCCGCTATCGTGACACCATACCGTTCGAGCTGCCTCTGCAGAGCCTCGCTCATGAACTTGCTCGTCTTCGGGCCCGCGGACGTCGCTCTCTCCGAGGGGTCGTGGTCCGTTTTATATCCGATGAAGCTGCCCATAGAATCAGTCGGGAACGGGACCCCTGCCCCGACCAAATGGTAGAATTCCGGAAGCGAGCCGATCGCCTCGGCAAGTGCAAGGTCACCGTGGCAGCAGCCGGCGGCAGTCAACGTCTTGGCGAATTCCTCGGCGCTGTCGGGGACGTCCGGACTGGTGCCCATCTTGTAATAAGTCTGCTTATCGGAGCCGCTCATCCGCGAGGCGCCTAAAGCAAGCCCCCCTGTCACAACCACAATCCTCTCTGCCGGATTCTCCGGGCCTTTTCGGCCCATGAACTCACA
>DAOWID010000075.1 GCA_030641115.1 Planctomycetota bacterium
CGTGTTAGTAGACGGTGAAGCGCAGGCTGATATTGTAGCCCAGCAGTTTCGCAAAGCCGGCGTGGACATCCTGGTCTGCGTCCCGGATACGTGGGCGTTTCCACAGCTTACTACTATCTCACTTCTGCAGCAATTTCCACCAAATACGCCGCTAAACATTACCTGCGGCAATAGTGGCCCCAAGCCGGGCGTGGTCTACGCACATGCGCTCAGTGGTGCTATCAGCCAATATGGCCGAATGGTCGCTCTAAATGTCGGGACCTGGCCGGATACCGGAATGAAGCCGGAAATGACCGAGCAGACAGCCAAGAGTCTCATTGACTGGTGCTATGCAGCAGTAACCGCTGTAGCCTTGCGAGGCCGCAGAGTCGTGATTCTGGGCCATGACTCCATGGGCATGGAAACAGCTTTGGCTCATATTATTCCAACAAGGAACACGTTTGGCCTCGAAATCACGCGCTTAGACATGAAGCTCTTAGCTGATATGCTGAGTAAGAAAGATTATGACGAAAAGGAACTCAAGGCATTGCGAGGCTGGATCAATAGATACGTCGGCAAACGATTAGAGCTGCGCGACGAAGCGAACAGCGAGCGATTCAACATGAGTTTGGCGATGTACTTAATCGTTCGCGACCTGATGGCCGACTTGAACGCCGTCGGCGGAGGCTTCATGAGCCAGTTGGAATGGGGTAGTGACACGCGAGGAATCCCACTGCCAGTGGCTGATGTGATGGAGAGCCTCTTCAACTCAACCTTTGACCACAACGGACGAAAGGCCCCGCTGCCGTATGCCACCGAAGCCGACGTTCAGGGCCTTCTGACAATGCTGTTTATGACGTACCTTTCCGGCGGAAATCCGCCTCTCTTTATGGACTTTCGAAAAGTATGGGAGGCGTGGGAAATCAAAGAGCTGGCCCAAAAAATTGGCGTCAAAGGGCTGGACAAAAGGGCAGATTACTGGGTCAAAGGCTTGGTCGATGGCGACAATTCCGGCAGCGCATCATTTGATTGGGCCGCGGAACCCGGAGAATCCATCAGAAAGATCATGGACGTCATCGCAATGCCCCTGGCAGATGAATCTTACTTCCCCGGTGGCGGTAATTCCGTTACATTTATGACGCCGGCTGGAATCGAAGGCATCGCTGGCCGAGTGGCACATAGTAGTGCCACGGGACTGTTTAGTATGGTCTGGGATGAAGCTCACACGACCCAAGTGCCAGACAAACTTGCTCAGGCGATGTGTAACCTGACTACGCCTACCTGGCCGCATACGTTTGTTGTGCCGAAATACGCAAGCATGGTGGAGTACAAGCAGTATCCACCGGCCAATCACTTTCATATGACCTGGGATTTGCCGGTAGCTCGGCTGCAGCACTGGATGGACTTGACCGGAGTATTGAGCGTCACGCCATGGGCAGCCCGCCCGAAGTTTATTGAGGGCGTTGATAGACCGCAGCCTTTGATACACCTCATAAACGGCGGGGAAGATATTTTCAAGCTACTGAGAATGAGTTCTGCAAAATTGTAGGTTAGGCATATATTATTTAAGTCCGCCGGCGGCGGATTGGTTTTGTTAAATAATCGCTTAACTATTTGTTAAAGAACAACTTACTGTTTAACAAGAAAAAATCAAAAAACGATTTTTTCTTGTCAAAGTATGCCTAACCTACAATTTTGCACAAGCCTTCTGACAGTTTGAGCAAGGAGAACACACGATGAATCAGAAATGCCGGAAGGTCGCCGCAGTGGTGCTGCTCTTGCTGAGTCCTTTGGTCGCTTCTGGCCGGCAGCTACCGGAATGGACCACCAATATCCGCAGTGACCACCCACGGCTCTTCTTCAATGCTGATACATGGCCTGCGGTACGTCAGCGCGCCCTTGGCCCCGAAAATAAATGGTACCTGCGCATCAAAGATCGAGTCGACAGACTCCTGGTCCAGATGCGCGACGAGACCAAGCCCGAACCGAGAGAGCTTGGGCCTCAAACAGCACAGTCTTCCTTCGTATTTCTTGTAACCGAAGAGCCACAGTATCTTGAACTCGCGAAGAAGTGCCTTGGCGCAAGCCTCCGCTACTACGATGCCTGTTTCGAACAAAGAAAAACAGTCAACTGGTACTCGACCTCACGGGTCCACGCTATCTTGGCCTGGGACTGGCTGTACAATCACCTCACTGAAGCCGAACGCACCGAATACATGTCACGTCTCATCCAGGCAATCGACAATGTGCATAAGGCCAGGCCTCCTATCTACAGGGAGAATATGTCCGGATATAACACTGGCTTCTACGGTGTCAAAAACTGTCTTTGGTTCATCGGCTGCACAGCCTTCGGCACGGGCATCGAACCCAAACTGGTAAACGAGTGGCTTCTATGGGGACATGATGAAAATATAAGGTTGCTTCAGCACCGCAAGAAGGCCTGTGGAGACGATGGCGGCGGAGCATCCGCAACGCTTGGCTATGTGTTCGGCGCATATCCGTGGGCGGAACAGAATTTCTTTTATACGTGGCTCTCCAGCACGAGCGAAAATATCGCGCCAGATTGGCCACACAGCGCGCTGCTTGCCAACTATGTCATCTGGAACTGGATTTCAGCTAATCCTGTGCCTCTCGAATTTGGATATGGTGACACGCCACACACCAGCAACACGCTTCGAACGGGGCAGCTTTATGCTCACATGGCCAACATCCAACATCTGTATGGCGAATCAGTTCCGAAAGCAGCGGCGCTGGCACGTCACATGCAGGAAATGTTGCCAAGTCAGTCATATTCCGGTAGCTGGTTCATATATCCTTTTCTGTTATCTCGAGTAGAAAACTCGGCCAAGCCCTTCGTCCCAGAAAATCTGCCGCACGCCAGGCACTTTGAGCAGATGGGCCAAATCTTTATGCGCTCCGGCACAGGAGTGAACAATACGTACTGCCTCTTTACTTGCGGCGGAACCCTGGCACAACATCGCCATTATGATGCCCTGAATTTTGTGATCTACCACCGTGGCTTTTTAGCCCTTGACTCCGGAACGCGCTACAAAGAGTTTGAAAACGGACAACATCTGGCCAACTACTTCGCTCAGACAGTCGCCCATAATTGCGTAGTCATCCACCAGTCGGCAGAGCCCGTGGCGCGCTATTGGGGCGGCAAGGTGGTTGGCAATCATGGCGGCCAGCATAAGCAGCTCGGCTCGGTGGTGAAGGCTTTTGAGACGAACAAAGACTACGTCTATGTGGCTGGAGATGCCACAAAGTGCTACCAGCATGGAGTGGTGAAACGGAAGGGCCAGGACGACCTACCCGAGAAATGCAGCCTGGTGACGCGCCAGCTTGTGTTCTTGATACCGAAGCATTTTGTAATTTTCGACCGCGTGGAAACAACTGACGGTGCCTATCGCAAGGACTGGCTCATACACACTGCTTACAAACCAACGATTGTCGGCAAGGCCATCCGGGCCGAGCACAACCAAGGCCGAATACTTTGTCGCACAGTTCTGCCGACAGACGCTATTCTGACGCCGGTAGGCGGGCCGGGCAAAGAGTTCTGGGCGGCGGACAAAAATTGGAGCATAGTCACCGAAGGCCTAAAGCCAGAGAACCTTGCCCTAATGGGACAATGGCGTGTAGAGGTGACACCTGGCAGTCCACGCCAGAAAGATGTGTTTCTCCACATCATCCAAGTCGGTGATCAGACACTTGAGGCCATTGATGGGACTGAGTTAGTCGAGGGTGACGGAGTGTGCGGCGTTCGCTTGAGTACCGGTGATCAGAGTTGGGAAGTCACCTTCAACTCCACGGGCAAGTTGGGTGGGCATATCAGATGCACAGGGGGCCGGAAAAACATTAACGCTGACCTGGCCGCAACAGTTCAACGACAAGTTGGCATACAGGCTCGGCTCTATCCGAGTATGACATACCAGCAGGCCAAAAAGAGGATTCCCAAGCGTGCTCTGCCAGAGTTTTGGGTCGGCGACGTTGATGGCTTAGAGCAGCGTTACTCAAGGCTCAAAAGGGCCGAGGTGAAGGTTATTGCCAGCTCACCTGGTGGTCGGCCCGTACATCTTGTCGCGTTTGGCAAGCGGGAGAATATCGAACATCGGGCCAATTTCAACTCCGCCATCGGTGCTCGAGAGCCAACAGCCTACATGGACAAGGCCGCACGCAAGAAACCGGTCGTCCTCTTTGTCGGGCCGGTACACGGCCATGAGGTTGAAGGTCTGACTGGAGTTGCCAACCTCATCAACATCATGGAGACGGGGCGAGACCTTCGTGGCCGGCACCAGTCTGAGCTGCAAGAACTTGGGCAACAGTGCCGGCTGTTGGTCATTCCAGCGGGCAACCCTGATGGTATCGCCCGTTTTGAACCGCGGTCGCTTCGGGCAATGGGGCGGCAGGACGTGCGGTTCTGGGGCCAGGGTACGTGGAGTGACGACACCTTTTGCGGCTGGCCGGAATCCAAACGCCAGCACCCGATGAGAGGCGACAATGTCGGCTTTCTGGGTTGCTACTTCAATGACGACGGCATCAACCCTATGCACGACGAGTTCTTTGCACCGATGGGACCCGAGGCGCCGGCTATTCTGAAAGTCGCCGGCAATGAAGGCCCGGACCTTGCTGTATCACTTCACAGCCATGAAAGTAAGCCCGCACTGCTGCGACCGGCTTACGTGACAATAGAGGTTCAACAGAACGTGCGTTCTTTAGCTGAGAAGTATTATGGCCTGCTTGACAAACGCGGCCTGCCTCACACCGGACCTTTCTCTGTGAAGCCCGAAAGTGGCAAACATCCGGCGCCTTTTAACCTGACAAGTGCTCTCTATCACACCAGCGGCGCGATTTCATTCACCTTCGAGTGCCCTCACGGGATAGCCGACAAGAAAGCCTGTCAGGTGAGCTTGCAGGAAATTCTCGACATCCAGCTTGCACTCTATGAGGCAATGCTGCGATACGCACTTGAGAGAAAGAACTGGTTAGACTGACTTGCCCCTCCAGAAGAATTCCACCGGGAGCACTTACCGGGCTAAGCCGGAGCGGGATTCAACCCCGCGGACAGGCAACGGCGAAACTGATCCCTCACAGATGAATCTCCACAGCTTAACGGAGCCGTGGGCCTAACAATCTGGATAAGACAATGGTTCCCTTGCCGTAGAAAGGCCGGCCTGTCTTGAGCCTGCCGGTAACTGTCACATTGACGGGACCGTAGCCAGGCACAGCATCCAATAGTCCAGCCCCGTCGAACAAGGCAATCACCTTTGCTCTATTGCCACTGGCGTACACGTGCTGATATCTTGCTTCGGTGCCGCCTGGGCCGAGGACAAGCAGCTCATCTTTGATGTCACTGGTACCAACGCCCTGTGGTAACTTCACAATCACCATTATATCCTTCAAACGTCTGCGTGGGACCACCGAGACTTTAACTATGCGCAGCTCAGCCTCCAAGGGCTCATCTTCTCCGCACGTAACAAAATCAATGCTCGCCGGACTCGGTGGCGTCTCATTGCTGGTAATAGTCACCGAGTTAGTGATGATCGTATTGGGCTCAGTATCTTGATTTATCTGCGTAACTAACTCTAAACATGCACCTGATCCGGGCGACAGAGATTCGTAAAACCACGTATAAGTGTGAGTATTGGGATCATACTGACCGGAAATGCTATCGCCGTCAGCCGTTACAAAGCTTAGTTCGTCCGGAAGCGTATCAACAATGGACACACCGGTTACAAGGAAATCATTGTCATTATTGGCGAAGCAAACCTCGTAGGTAACAGTGCTGCCTACGCCAACACACTCACCGTCATCACCAGGATCTCGAACAATATCCTTGCTCAAATTAAGGGGCTTGTATGCAATTTGTTTTGCAGGGACATCAATACTTGCCGTCGTTGGCCCCGTTTCATTGCTGTCGATCGTCACGAAATCACTGATGATCGTATTAGGTTCCGTGTCTGGATTCACTCGGACCACTAAACTTAAACAATCCCCTGATCCAGCCGCCAAAGACGGATAAGACCATATATAACTGTGATTAACACCGTTATAGTATCCGGATTCTCCATGCCCTTTAGCCCTTACAAAGTTTACTTCGTCTGGAAGCGCATCAACAATAGATACATCGGTTACAGGGGCATAGTTGTCGTTATTGTCGAAGCAAATATCATAGGTAAAAGTGCCGCCGATGAGCACGGACTCAGGATCGCCAACAATAGTCTTACTAATATTAAGAGGCAAGCGACCGACTGTATAGACGTCATAACTCGTTGTCGTTCGCGGCGTTTCATCGCTGTCGATTGTCACGAAATTGGTGAGATTCATGCCCGGTTTCGCAGCACTATTGACCTGCACGACCAACTCCAAACAATCACCTGATCCGGGCTCCATAGATGGATAAGTCCATGTATAAGTGTGCTTAGCAGGATCGTAGTAGCCGAAAACTCCATCCCCATCAGGCGATACGAAGTTCACTTCATCTGGGAGAGTATCAACAACGGTCACGTTGTTTATGGTGAATGCATTGTCATTATTATCGAAGCAAATATCATAGCTAACAGTGTCGCCCACTTTTACTTGCTCAATCCAACCAGCGGTATTCTTTCTTAGATTAAGAGGGTTGTAGCTGACCTCTGCCGGCGGGATAACCAGCCCGGCAAGACTTGTGCCGATGCCAACATACTGGATTTCCCTAAGTGATTGGTTGTAGACCTGGATAGCCTTGGCGGAAGCCATGTTGTTTCTGCCGGTAGTCACGTACACCAGGCCGGTAGCTTCATCTACTGCAAGGCCCATCACACCCCCAAGAGACCCCACCTGAACCTCTGCCTCCGTGTCTGTAGCCAGGTCATACTGAGTGAGGAAGAAATTATTGGGGTCCTCCGCATATCCTCCCCCATAATAGAGTAAATCATCCGCAGCATGAATTGCAACGCCGATGGCGGGACGACTAACTGAGATGGTTCTGGTCAGGCACCAGGTGGAGGTGTTGTAGACAAGAATCGAGTTGCTGTAGTTTCCCACGTAGAGCAAGTCGTTGAATTCATCCAGCGCAATCCCAAATGCGGTCGCCCCTGGCAGTGTGACCGGTGAGCCTAAGACGGGCGTAAGCGTGGCAGTACTTGCGTCCCATTCATACACATACAACTTGTCCGTACCCCGGTCGGCACAGTACAGTAACCCTTTACCGTGGTCGTAGACTATACCAGCTAAGTTTACAGCGCCCTCGGGCGTTACGGTCCCTGCGTCTGTCATCCTCCTTGCATCCAGCAACTGAATCACGTCCGTATTCTCATATGTGACAAACAGATACCCGGCGTCTGAATCGATTGCCAAACCCATGGGTCCCCACCCATACCTGGGTGCAGGATGGTCCTTCTGCCATTGCAAAGTGCCATCGGCTGCAACATCGTATGCTTGTATCGGCGACGGGGTGGCATTAAGATCAGCAATTACGTACAGCGACTTTGCCGCTGTAGTCCCCGTCACAGTCGCCACCAACATAGCTACTGCTAAGACCAGGAGAAGAATATTGGCCCTATGAGTATTCTCTTTATCTTGACTTTTCATTGTGACCCTCTTGAATTAAAGTGTTCATATCTTGTTTTGATGACAGATTACAATCCCCTGTTTTCAAAAACTCAATATAGCTTTCAGGTGTATCAAGTTTTGTATCGGCACAACCATGGGCCGGGTTAATCTAAAAACCAGGGCCCCGTCAGCCTCGTAGGATCGACCTATAAAAGCGGTGTTTCTGAGCACAACCAATCTAAGTGATACAAAGAGCCTGAAAAAGCCTTCCGATAAAGTCCCTATTGTGCAAGACTGGAAACTTGTCGGCTGAATCCGCCTCCGGCGGACAGCAGCTCAAGTGAATCCGCCCTATGAGAATCTTGGCCAAGTCGCTGGATAGAAAACTCTGTTTTCCTGTAGGCAATGACCAGGAAAAGGGCTTGCGAGCCTCCGGAAATGGCAGTTGGTCAAACTGTTTACCGCTGGCAGGTGCTTTTCCGAAAAAGACCTCGTCAGCGAAGTCAGAATTGGAATAAGGCCTGCTACCTGACTCATTGTTCTTCTACAGGGTTGACGATTCATAACTGTTCCTCCACCGTTGGTTCAAGATCCGACATTGACATTGATATTGGGTCTTCTGCGACTTTTGCTGATTATTTCTTGGATAGGCTCTTCTTGCTTCATAAGGGCGTATACCACGCGAGTAATCCACATCTCACATATAGCACCAAGTCTTTTAATGGAAAATCAGCAAATTATGTATGAACTTGGCTGCTTGGGTATCTATATATTATGAAGAGGCAATATGAGGACAAAGACAAGGCAAAACGAATCGGCGCTAGTTTGTGCGGCACGGCAGGGTGATAAAGAGGCCTTGCAGATGCTGCTGGGGCGGAACTGGGCTTGGCTTAAGGGTTTGGCCTACAGTATCGTAGGTGATGCAAATGATGTGGATGACGTTTTGCAGGATATTTGTGTTCGCGTCATCTCCAAGATTGACACTCTGCGAGAGCCGGAGCGGTTTCGGCCGTGGCTTGCGATTCTGGCCCGCCGGCAGGCCCTACGCCACAGGCAGCAGAAGACCAACAGGCCGATTCTATGGGACAAAGAACTGGCCGACCGGCAATGTGATGAACGAGCACAACCGCTCCTTGAAAACATGGAACAAAAAGAGCAATACGAGCGGGTACTGCAAGCGCTTAGCTCGCTGCCTGAAAAATACCGCGAGGTATTCATACTGGAATATGTCCGTGACTTAACATACGGGCAAATCGCTGAGATACTTGATATCCCCTTCACTACGGTGCAGATCCGACTCGTGCGGGCAAGACGAATGATCCTTAATAAGGTTAGCGGCAATCAAAACAGGGCACGAAAAAGATGAGTATGACAGAAGAAATGCTGGAAATATTGATTGGAAAATATCTCGACGGTGAGATTACCCCGAGCGAACAACAGATGCTGGAGGCGGCACTGGACAATGACTCCAACGCAAGAAAGCTTCTCGAACACTTGCAGGATTTACATGAGCGAAGCCGCGAGGTCATTGCCTCCGAAATCCTCCAGAAAGGAAAAGCGGCTGAGGAAATTCTTGAGCAGGCCTGGCGGCATCAGGCAAAACATCCTTTACGCCGGAAGATAAATGCAGCTGGCTGGCTGCGCTTCGTATCCGGACTGGCAGCCGGCCTTGTGATAGGCCTGGCTTTGCACGCTACCCTGCTCACGCAGTCAACACCACAAGGCAATCAAACGCCATTGAATGTAACAGCCCGGAACGAAGATTATCAACCGGATGTGCCCAGACCGACTTTACTGACGCTGCCGTTGCGTGGCGCACGAAACGTGACTCGTAATGTTGACTGGTACAGTTTTACTGACGAAAACGGTGATCAATGGCTCATCGAAGGACTCCGAGAAAATGTAGTCAGGCCCGCCGTCTATCATGAAGGCCTGTAACGTATAGCACAAAGCTGAATTATGAAAGAGAAGAATCATGAAAGTAAGAAATGTCGCCATGATATTCTTGACGGCTCTGTTTGTCGTCAGTACAGCACTATACGCCAAGCCGGAACCAGAAGATAAACGTCCCTATATAGGTGTTGTGCTGGACGAGGGGCGCCTTCCTGATTTGTTGGTCAAGCACCTGGGTCTTTCTCCTGACCAAGGTATACGCATAGGAAACGTGCGCCGCGGCGGTCCCGCCGACGAAGCAGGCTTGGAACAGGACGACATCATCATCGGCTTGCAGGGCGAAGACGTCACAGACCTGGATGAGTTCATCGAGAATGTACGGGCGTTCAGCGTGGGTGCGCAAGTCTCGCTCGAGATAATCCACCTTGGCAAACGCAAAACTGCTAAGCTAAAGCTCGAAGTTTTTGAAGGCGAATTTGATTGGAAATACCCTCTGGAACCGGAGATTGTCCAATCGTGGCGCCCTGGGAAAATGTTTCGACTCAAGCCAGGTGACGGGACGTGGATCGAAATCCCACTCCGTGATATACCGGACAAATTACAACTCTACCTGAAAGGACTCGCACGGGAGGTTTTTCCAGGGTTACTCAGCCAAGTGTACATGTACCGCTGTTCTGACAGCGATGAGACTTATACCATCACGATTGAGGGCAATCCCAGCGACGAGGATACGCAGATATTGGTTCGCGTCGGCAAGAAGGAGTACGGCACCACGATAAAACAGATAGACGAGCTGCCCAAGAAGTATCAGACCGCAGCCGAGAAGGCTCTGGAACTCGCCCGAAAATCTTCAAAGCAACGCAAGACGGAACAAAGATCGCATATTAGCAGGTTCTATGAACCTTCTCCGCCCACACCGCCGTTCGGCCCCGGCAACGAGATGTTCGACAGAATAGAAAGGCAGATGCGCAAATTGCAGGAGCGTTTAGAGGCGCTGGAAAAGCGTCACGGAGAGACGCTTGACCGCTTCTCAGACGAATCTGACAAGGAAGAGTCAGAAAAATAGGAGGAGCCCGTCCGCTAGGAAGACAAAGACAGCCAGAAAATCTGAACGCTTAATGTGCCTTGCGTTGTCTGTGACGCCGTGGGGCAGATCGGCAGCGTGCCGGTTTGCCCCTGATTTTCTTGTCTTAATGTCCCCGCGACTCTGTAGAACGGGCAAGTCTTGCGTGCAAGGATTGTCCGGGAATCGCCGAATCAGCGTGGCCAGGCCAACGGAAACGTTTCTGAGCGTGGATGTGCGTCAACATGCCCGTCCAAAAAGGCGCAGTTGCCCTTTCCGCCCAGCGGGTCGCCGGACGGAGCATGATGAAAACCGGCGATAACATCCCAAAACTGACCTACGCCTTCGGGACCGGGCTTGACACGCCAGGGGATACCGTTGACCTGACTAAGCCAGCCTTCTATCATCTGATCATTGCCAGGAATCATGTATGTGTCGTTAAGGCCAGAGACGTTGTACTGTATATCAACTAAAGCGCTTTCCTCGGTGAAGGCAAAAGTCTCAGCAGGGCGCTTGACTTCGGATAATCTCAGCACTCTTGCTTTTGCCGTGCCGGTATCCGGGGTGCCCAGATATGCATTCATTGTGTAATTGTACCAAGGCAGATAATTTTTGATTTTGTCAGCCTCATCTTGATAAAAGTGATCCTGGGAAGCTCTGTTGGCTATGCGGGCAAAAGTCGGACAGATTAGAGCCCTGGCATCCTGCAGATAGGAGTAGAGCGGACCCGCATATTGCGGATGGCTTTTCAGGTACAGGTCCCCATTGCACCAGCGAAGGTGCATCGGGTTACTGAGTCCTGCTTCCACAGGGTAAGGAGTTGTCTGCGAAAAATAACAACTGCGTGGATCACAAAACTTGTCGTCGTTATCTCCGGTGTACATAAATATCGCAAGTGAATAATTCTTCAGATTTGCCTTACACGCCACGCGTTGCCCTTGTTCTTTGGCTTTGTTAAGGGCGGGCATGAGAATTGCCATCAGAATTGCAATAATGGCAATTACCACCAATAATTCTATTAGTGTGAACCCTTTTCTCACATCCATCATTCTATCAGCTTAATCTTGTCTATGCAAGTGTTTTGAGCTATCTGAGTGAGACATCGCTTATTCCTAACTCGGACGAGCCGGAACTAAGAAGGATATTTTCATGCAAAAAAGTCCTGTCCTGGCGGTACGATAACTGCGATCAGACTGGTTCTGCCGTTTTTTGGTAACCGTTCACGGCGTATAAGTTGCGTTGCTGGGGTCATTGCGAGGAGTTTTGCGACGAAGCAATCTAAAATGCAACGATTGAGATTGCCACGGCCTTTGAAAAAGGCCTCGCAATGACATAAAACGGCACATTTGCCTCGTGAACGGTTACGTTTTTTCTTCGATTTTTGCCCGGGTTTTTTTGAATTGGCCTCTTGCGGGCTGAGTTCCGTCATAAATCGCCATCCGGCAGACTATTAAGCCAAAAATCACCTCTCAGATGCTCAAACCGGCCAAACCCCGGATCATCGCCGATATCTCATTTGGGCAACAAAAATGGGCATTTGAATACTGGGCTACACGCCCCAGAATCCCGTTTTGGCGGATTGGCCGCCGAATTTCGCTGGGAGGTATTCCACAAATATTTAAAAAAACCGTAACCGTTCACAGCGTACAAGTTGCGTTCTTGGGGTCATTGCGAGGAGTTTTACGACGAAGCAATCTAAAATGTAACGATTGAGATTGCCACGGCCTTTGAAAAAGGCCTCGCAATGACATAAAATGGCATATTTGGCCCGTGAACGGTTACAAAAAACCATTTTTTGGGCCATTTCTTTGGTAGTCAGTGAACCACTGGTATTGACAAACGTAATAAATATAGCTAAAATCCATTGTGAAGGGTTGGGGCGCTTTTCCCTCCTCTCCTCCGCATTGTCCCAGCCCTTCTTATTCTTTGCGCCCCCACGAGAGTTACCGCTGTTAGTTATCGTAAAGCCCTCCGATCTCGTGTTAGGTGCCTATCCGAACAACTTTTAGCAATTACCTGTCATTCTGAGGCGAAGCCGAAGAATCTGGCCGGTGCAGGGACTACAACACGTTGGTGCCAGGGTTTGCTAAGGCCAGATGCTTCGCGTTGCTCAGCATGACAAAGGCTGAGGCGTTATTCGGATAGGCTCTAAGTGTCAAGAAGCCCGGCAGATATTCGAGCCGCGCCCACTGAACAACTACAAATGCCACGGACTTCGCGCCGGACGTGTCAACATCCTATTGGCCTGCTCGTCGTTGACGAATTCTTCCTTTTCAGGGTCCCACCTGAGTTTGCGATCCAGCCGAATCGCAATATCATCCAGATGGCAGATCGTATCAGAGCGGACGGCTGTTTCGATGGGGCAAACCGTCTTCTGCCTTGTCTTGACACAATCCAGAAAGTTCCGCCGATGGTTACTGCTAACCGGCAGATGTATCTCATTTGAGCCGATGGTAGCGCTCAACAGCGATTTTGGATGTGCATCGACGCCCCCGCGCCAAACAATGACCCAACCTTCGTCACCCAAAAAGAGTATGCCGCAACCTTTGTACCGTAACGCGCGATTGTTAAACTGGTGGTAATTTTTCGCAGCGCTATTGTGATTCGTGTGGATCATCTTGACGCCGTTGGCGTATTTGTGCTCGACATGCCATGCGATGGCCGTGTCGGCCAGACCGTCCCTTGGAAACACTCCCGTTCCTTCAATCTCGACCGGGCCGGTATCGTCGGTGCCGTTGCCCCACTGAGCAATATCAACATGATGTATCCCCCACGCACCACTGATACCGCCCAAAGAGTAGTCGTATATATGTGTCCATAGGCCTGCTGTCCCCATGGCCCTTGATGCGCACCGCTGATATGTATAGGGTGCCCACGGAGCAGGCCCAAGCCACGTGTCATAGTCAAATGTCTTTGGGTCCGGCGTCGGCTGAGGTGATTGATTCGGGAATTCCATGCTGGGCAGAGAGCCGACCACAATCGTATGGAGCTTGCCGATTCTTTTATTGCACACAAGCTCGCAAGCAAAACGGAAGTTCCGGCTGGAACGCTGTTGCGTCCCGAATTGAAAAACCACTCCATACGTATTCACCGCGTTCCTGAGTGCCTTGCTCGCAGCAACATGGACATCGACCGGCTTTTCACAGTACATGTCCTTGCCATTCTTGGCCGCCTCAATCCCAATAAGCGCATGCCAATGGTCCGGCGTGACAACTGCGACCGCATCGATGTCTTTGCGGGCGAGCAGCTCGCGGAAATCGTGATAGGCATGACACCCTGTATCTCCGTAGTGTTGGTCGACTCTGTCCTTAGCCTTTTGGCGAAACATTTGCCGAACATCACAAACGGCAGCCACCCGGACGTCCTCATACCCAAGAAAGGTTCGAAGATGTCCGCCACCCATACTGCCCACCCCAATAAAACCCATCACAATCTGCTCGCTCGGCGGCACAGCTCCATTTGCGCCTAATACTGATGATGGAACAATGCACGGCAAACCTACTGTTCCTATCGCTGCGCCACACAGCTTTTTCAAGAAGTGACGCCGATTAATGTCCTTGTCTTTCATGCTGAGCATTATACCTTCTGAATGACTTATAGAGAAGAGCGGCAGAGATTCCAATTTGCAAATGCTTGCGAAACATGTAGAATCGGATGGCTTACGGGCACACTATGAAGATCCGAGAGGCTAACAACCTCGCAGGACAAGAGTTACA
>DAOWID010000038.1 GCA_030641115.1 Planctomycetota bacterium
AACAATCGCGATGGAGTATTCTTCCGCAACGAGTCGTTAGGAATGGCTGCCCACCGCAATTACCTGCGGGACAACATTATCGAAGACAACGGTACTGGCGGAGAAGCTGCTGGGGTTCGTATTCGAGGGCAAACCAACGACCTGATATTCAGCAACAATACGATTCGTGATACCAGGACAGGTGGATCACAAACGCAGACTGTGGGAATCCTGATCGAGGAGAAGGTCGGCAAGGTTATCCTTGAGGGAAATAGAATAGAGGCTCAACTGGAGGTTGATGATCGACGGGCGTCTAAGCCAAAGTAAGAGTCGGTGTATACGATACTTTCAAGAGATATCCAGAGATCATCAATTTGTCTGCTTATTTGCAGGAGAACAAAGATGAGACTGTCGATGTTAGAGCTGGGGCGAGTGGCTTGGGCGATTATTCTGTCCGGCTGTATTTTGGGATTTGATAACTGCTCATGGGCCAGCACCAACGGAGCCAACAAGGGCAAAAAGAAAGGCTATGTCAAGATAGCTACAATTGGGTCCGGGCCGGCGGCTGTGGCTGGGGGTACCGAGCCACAGAAAGTCGTGGACAAAATGATTAACCATTGGCGGGGGAAATTTGCCCAGGTTCTGCCGGACAAGCCTGATCTGATTGTTGTTCCGGAGGCCTGTGACCGGCCGAGCGGTTTTAGTCTCGAAAAGCAGCGACAATACTACCGGATCCGCAAAGACCAGGTACAAAACTTCTTTGCTCAGGTCGCCAGAGAGAATAACTGCTATATTGTGTACTCGGCTCACCGAGAAATACCGGACGGCACCCAACGTAATTCCAGCGTATTGATTGATCGCAAGGGTAATGTCGCCGGCGTCTATAACAAGAATCATCCTACCATCGGCGAGATCGAAAAAGGCATTCTTTGCGGCAGAGACGCTCCCATCATCGAATGTGATTTTGGCCGGGTTGCAATGGCTATCTGCTTTGACCTTAACTTTGATGAATTAAGATTAAAGTACGTCAAGGCCAAACCGGATTTGATTATTTTTTCATCGATGTATCATGGAGGGCTCATGCAGGCGTATTGGGCTTATTCCTGTCGCTGCCATTTCGTCGGTGCTATCGCCGGCAGGGCTACCCCCTCTGAAATTCGCAATCCGTTAGGTCGGGTTGTTGCATCCAATACCAACTATTTTGATTTTGCCGTCGCCACCGTCAATCTGGATTGTGCCCTGGTTCATCTGGATTATAATTGGGGGCGTCTGAGGAAACTCAAAGCCAAGTATGGGCCGAAAGTCAAAATCACTGACCCAGGCTGTCTGGGTGCGGTGTTGGTTTCCAGCGAGCACGAAAAAATCAGCGTTGATGAGATGATCGAACAATTTGAAATAGAAATGCTGGATGATTATTTTGTCAGAGCCTTGGCCCACCGGCACAAGCCAGGCAATATTGAATAAGGACTAACAGCAGAGACCGCCGACAGCGCAGAGAAAGACAAGAATAAACGGAAAACAAAAGGCACAAGCTCCCCAGAAGTGAAATATTGAAAATCTCTGCGTACTCTGCGAGCTCGGCGGTAAAAATAAGGAGAAGAAAATGAAACGAGTAAATCGTCGAGACTTTGTAAAGAGTTCAATCGGTGCTGCTGCAACACTGACAATGCTGTCCAAGAGGAAGAGTTTTGCGGCAAATGATAAAGTCATTATCGGAGTGATGGGACTTGGCGGTCGAGGAACGTACCTCGCAGAGAAGTTTGCAAGCAGGTCTGATGCGGAGGTTGCCTATCTTTGTGACGCAGATACCAGGCGCTTCGCCAGAGCAAGGAACGCGGTGGAGGAGGTCCAGGACACAAAGCCGAAACTGGTGCAGGATGTCCGAAGGATTCTTGATGATTCCAGTGTGGATGCGCTTATCAACGCAACTCCCGACCATTGGCACGCCCTCGGGACCATTATGGCTTGCCAGGCAGAGAAGGATGTCTATGTGGAAAAGCCGCTTGCCCATAATATCTGGGAAGGCCGGAAAATGGTTGAGGCCGCGAGAAGGTACAAGAGAGTCGTGCAGGTAGGTATGCAAACGCGCAGCGCGCCATATATGAAAAAAGCTGCTGAGTATATACGGTCTGGCAAACTTGGCGATGTCCACCTTGTTCGCGTTTTCAACATGATGAAGCATTCATCGATGAGAGAAGGTTCTGTGCAGCCTATTCCGGAAGGATTCGACTACGATATGTGGTGCGGCCCTGCTCCGAAGCTGCCGTACAATCCAGCTCGTCGCTGGCTAAACCTATGGGAGTATAGCTGCGGTCCCATAGCCGGTGACGCCATACATCAGTTAGACCTGGCGAGGTACTTGTTCGGTGATAAGCCATACCCTGATACTGTTGTACATGCAGGCGGAGTCAATGCCCTCAACGATGGCAGGGAAATTCCCGACACCCAGTTAGTCACGTACGAGTATGGCAAGTTCACATTATTGTCTGAAGCAGCCCTTTGGATGCCTTACATGAAGAAGACGCCCTCGAGCATCCGAGATTCGGACAAATTCCCAAACTGGCCGTTCAGCAGCACGAAAATCGAAGTGTTGGGGACCGAGGGCTTCATGTATGTTGGCAGACATGGTGGCGGATGGCAGGCCTACGATGCAAACGGCGAATTAGTCCGTTCGGAATATGGCCGACAGGCAGACAAGGAACATCAAGACAATTTCATCGATTGCATCCGCACGCGCAATCTTCCCAACGCCGATGTCGAACAAGGTCACTATTCCGTCCTGCTTTGTCACCTGGCTAACATATCGTATCGTGTCGGCAATGAGAAACTGAGATTCGATCCCAAAACTGAATCATTCATCGACATGCCGGAGGCCAACAAGCATTTGAAACGTACATATAGACACCCCTGGGTGATACCCGAGAAGGTATAGTCGTTGCTGAAAATAAGGATACATGTTATGAGGCGCAAACCAACAAAACCTGGCCTGTTGACCATTTTCTTGCTGGCCCTAGCGCAAGTTGCAATTGGCGACGAGAACTGGTTGCAGTTAAAGTATGATTGCCGGCACTCGGGCAATGTCCCAGATAGAAATGTCACCACACCGCTCGGGCTAATCGGTACAGTCTCGTTGACCGATGCCGTTTTCACGGCGCCGGTTGTGACAGACGGTCGCATTTACGTGGTGGACGGCTCGGGAGTTGCCTTTTGTATTGATGCCGCCACGCTACAGGTTGTATGGAAATTCGAGACACCCGGCGGCAAGGCCAATTGTAACAACGTCTCCTCGCCGGCTGTTGCCGGACGCTGCCTACACTTTGGCACGATGGCCGGTTCTTATTACGTGCTTGATACTGCCACCGGAGACGTGGTCAAGGAGATTCCTTGCGGCGAGCCGATCTTCAGCAGTCCGGTTGTTGCAAACGACCGAGTCTATTTTGCGACGCTCGGCTCAAAGGTCTATGCCGTCGAACCGCATGGGAAAGTCTGCTGGGTCTGGGATTTCGTCAAGGAAGTCTTGGGCTTTGCCGGCGATCGCTGGAGTGGAGAAGACTGGTGCAAACACAAGAATGGGCGGGTGACATGGCGCGACCAGTTCTGTTGTTCTGCCGACATGGC
>DAOWID010000456.1 GCA_030641115.1 Planctomycetota bacterium
CAGAGTATCCTGTTCGGTAGGCATTTGTTGCTTGGAGCCAAATCGTGGCAAAAATCCAATTTAATGTTTGAATCCGCTGGAACAGAAACTTGCAAGGTGCTATTAGTCAAACCGGATGTTGTATAAGTCATTGTATTCAAAGACCTTACATATTATCTGCTCTGTAAAGCTACTACAGTCTCCAAAATTCTTGCTGTTTTTGTAAAGCACTGATGCTGCTGGGCTTGCCCAGGATTCGGAAAGCCCTACTCCTTTTGCGGTGCATTCATCCGAAGGCCAACATCGGCTGATGTGGTAAGCGGGGCGCTGGGAGTGACGGAGCCGGTGACGGTCACGTTCGAAATTCGGGCTTGGCCAGCACGAGCAGTGCTATGTGACGGGACAGCCAAGCCAATGTGAACCGGCTCGTTCATCGTTATCTCGATGGACGCGGGCTCGTTGGGGTCACTGCCTTGCACCTTTTCCCAGTTCACGCCCTCACTAGAATGCTGGGCAGTGAATCGGTTGCCCTTGCGAGTGAGTCTTACCCAATGGGGGAGCGTTATTCTGTTGACGTCGGCAAACACACTATGCGTTGCCCCCAATTGCCTGACCCGATACTGGGAAACGACTGTACCAGTCGGTGTAATGAAGACGGCCGCATTCTCCGAAGCCGGCCCAAGCGTGTTGCGGATCATTAAGCCGGCTTTGGTCCACCCATGAGCGTGCTCAACGCTCTCTACCCTTGCCGTTATTGAGCCATCGCCGTTCAGCATCAGGTGGGCGAAATGCAGGTCGTCGTAAATATGCCACATCTCAGAGCCGGGTTCGGGGTAGCTGAAGTTGAGTTCCTGGTCAATTGCCCAAGGGTGGGGCGCGGGTGCCACCAGGGTATAGGTGTCAGTCGCAGGGTCATAACGGACGCTTCCCGTGGCTGCGGGTGTGTATTGGAGCGCAGCAGATTGATTAGCGTAGGCCCTTCTCAGCTCGTCGAACCATCTCCGAACCTCTTGGGGCCTCTCCCAGGCCGCGTAAAGCGCGATCAACCCCTTCATGGTGCCCAGAGTATGCGGATGGTTCTCCACAAGCAGGTTACGCCGGATGTCGAGTATCTTCAGATGGAGCTGTTCGGCCTCGGCATATTTACCTTGCTTCTGATGTAGCGCCGCAAGCTGGTGCATGGCGTCAGCGGTGCGTACGCTCTCATTTCCGCAATAGTGTCGTGCAAAGTCTACTGCTTTAGCGAGTTGTGCCTCGGCCTCGTCATACCGACCTTGTTCCCTGTACACCATCCCCAGCGCGATCATGCCCAAGAAGGTGATCGGATGCTCATCGCCATAGGAATCAAGACTTGCCCTCAGCGCCTCGCTCACACAGCGTTCCGCATGGTCATAGCGCTTCTGCCACAGGTAGAAAAAGCCGAGATAGGGTAAAGTTTGGACAGCGATCTCCGGCCGTGGTCCATCCGTTCGCTCGCCTCTCTGCAGCGCGTCGAGCATTAGCGCTTCGGCCTCATCAATCCGGCCCTGACGGGCGTAGTTCTCTGCCAGCGCAGCAACACAGTGAAAAGTTCCGCCACTATGCTCGCCCCACGCATCTCGCGATGTGGTAAGAGCCTTGCTAAGCAGTTTTTCTGCCTCCTTGTATCGGGCCTTTCGGCTATACAGACGACCAAGCAGAGCGGTATGATACGCTATAGAAGGGTCAACTGGTATGAGAGCCTCTTGCGACAGTTCTAATGCATCATGCAATACGCGTTCAGCCTCGTCATACCGGCCGCGAAGCAGAAGGGCGCCCCCGTAGTTGTACATGCACTCCAGTGTCATTCTGTCGCTGTCTCCAAGTGTGCGCCGGGCCGTTTCGTAGGCCTCGGCCAGGAGTGACTCTGCCTTCTTTGCATGTCCTTGAGCGCTGTAAGTCCAGCCCAGCCATGCCATTGCATCCACCGTATCGGGATGGTCTGGACCAAGCAGGCGGCGTTTCCCTCGCAGGGCTTCAGATAGGTTTTGTTCCGCCTCTCGATACCGCCACCGTTGCTAGTACATGCGCCCCAACTGATCCACTACCTCAATAGTGCGCGGATCTTCACGGCCTCGTTCGCGTGTGAAGATCTCCAGGGACCGCATCAAGTGGCGCTCCGCCTCTTCGAATTCGTCCACTTTCCAATACAAAGCCCCGAGTGTTTTTCGGATAGATGCTTCGTGCAGCGGTGTATTTCCAAACTTACTTGGTATTCTCTGGGATGCGGCATCGAGAATCTCTTTTACGGGGACCTGCTGACTGCCGCGGCTGTATGGGTCGATAGCAGCAAACACGTCTTCCTGTAGGAACTCGGCCACGGCCGTTGCCTCGTCGCGGGCACGTTGGGCCCTGAACGCAAAAACCAGTGACACGATGATGCCGGCTATGAGGACCGCGAGGACGGCAACAAGGCCTGTGACCATAGCACGATTGCGTCGCACGAACTTCCCGGCCTTGTACGCCAGACTGGGCCGTCCGGCCGTGACCGGTTCGTGGCTCAAGTGCCGACGAATATCTGTGGTAAGCTCGCCGGCGGATGCGTAACGACGCGTGCGATCCTTCTCCATCGCCTTGAGGGTGATCCAGTCTAAGTCGCCCCGCAATCTGCGCCGCAACTGTCTCAGGTTAGTTCTTCTTCGTTGGGCAGACTCCGTCGATTGCGCGATGGAGGTTCGGCTTAGTTTCGTGCTCGGAGTCTGCGGTTCTTCCTCGCAGATTACCTTTCGGGCGCCATCGATTCCGTGCTCACGCAACGTTTGAGGATCAAATGGCAATACACCTGCGATTAGCTCATACAGTACGACCCGGGGACGGACACCTGGATGAGGAAGACCAATATGCCGACGGCAAGAGGCTTCTTCACCACTAGTGTGATCAATAGTAAGATATATGCCATCGGAGGCGCATTGGGTACGGGCGGGCCTGCTTTCAGAACCGTAGAGGAATATGACCCGGCGACGGACACCTGGGCGCGGAAAGCCGACCTGCCGGAACCAAGGTATCTTCATGCGGCTGGCGTGGTGGACGGTAAGATCTACATCATCGCCGGCTCATGGCAGGCGTATACAGCAAGCCCGGCTGTGTACGAGTATGACCCGGCGACCGATACCTGGGAAAGGAAGACCGATGCGCCAACGGTCAGATCCTGGCTGTCCGCCAGCGCGGTGGATGGGAGGATATACGTTATCGGAGGAGATGTACCTCCAAAGGCGAACGTGGAGGAATATGACCCCGCGACAGACACCTGGACGAGAAGGGCTGACATGCCGACCCCAAGAGGCGCCTTATCTACCACTGCGCTGAACGGCAAGATTTATGTCATTGGAGGAACTGCAACAACGGCTTACAATGGGCTTTCTACAGTAGAAGAATACTATCCCAATCCGCTCGTGCTCGACTTTGACGGAGACGAGATAGTCAACTTCAAAGATTTTTCTGTGTTGGCTCAATACTGGTACCAGGATCAATCACCTTTTGCCGTCCACAGCGTGGATTATGAGCACTTAGCTGTTTTAGCTGATTACTGGCTTAAGGAAGTTCTGCCGGACAGCCTGGTCGCGTATTGGAAGCTGGATGAGACGGAAGGCGGCGTTGCCCACGATAGCATCGGTGGCGAGGATGGTTTTGGACCCCCTGACTTGCTCTGGCGGCCGGAAGATGGCAAGGTGGGCGGAGCTCTCGAATTGGATGGGATCGATGATCTTCTTTACACGACCTTTTCGTTGAATCCGGCAGATACGTCATTTAGCGTATTTGCCTGGGTCAAAGGAGGTGCTCCAGGGCAAGTAATCATCTCTCAAGCAGGCGGTGCGGATTGGCTTTTGGCGGACCCTGCGGACGGTAAACTGATGACAGAGCTGAGAAGTTCTGGACGTTTTGGCGGTCCGTTGAAGTCCCAGACTGTGATCACCGACGGCGCATGGCACCGTGTGGGCCTGAGCTGGGACGGCGCCACGAGAATCCTTTACGTTGACGGCATTGAAGTAGCCAAGGACACGCAAGCCGGTTTGGCAGGCTCGCAGGGTGGTCTGCAAATAGGTACCGGAAAGAACCTTGAGCTAGGCAGTTTCTTCTCCGGCTTGATTGACGACGTGCGTATCTACGACCGGGCGGTGACACCTTAGAGCGATACTGTTGTGACACGGAAAGGCAAAGGGCTGGCAGTTCAAGACACTGTCAGTCCTCTCTTTTCTTTCTGTAGCACCAAGACCGGTGAGACATATATCAGGAAGGTGAATCCGCTCGCGCAGAATCGGCGTTTTCTGGCCAAAATCGAAGGTGGGTAAGTCCAGACAATTGACAGCGGATGGACTTTACATGAACCAGTTGACAGTGGCAACGGGACTTTAAGCAACGACGTTCGAACAATTGTTGAGCGTCATATTACTACTGCGTTCCTCTTTTCAGCGTTGCTTCCTTTTTCTTCTTTTTTGGGATCTTGACTTGGGTCTCTTGCCATCGCACCGGGCGATCAACTCCAGATCCGCACCATACTGTTGGATGACCTTCCTGTGGAGTTCTTCTCTTTTCTCCGGCGGAACGCCGTAGGCCACCATTGAGTATTTCCAATCTTTTTGACGTATGAGATCTCGATCCAACTTCGCTGCACACTCCTCGCAAAGCCCGACATCGTCCACACGCGTGAATATGTCGCACCCTTGGCATTCACCCTCGTAGAAACCGAACTCGTTATCGTCCATTCCGAATGTTATTCGCTGGTAATGTACTTCCTGTGATCGAGAAGCATGTTCATACTCAATGGCCTATTCTTACCATATTCTGAATGAGTTTCAAGCTAAAAGTTCCTGTCTACCGTCGACAAACATGGCTTATCTTGAGAGGAAGTATGATATTCCCCGCAGGATATGACAGAGGACCCGTGCCCGGGCTGGATAGCATCAGGACCATTCCTAACACAGCGAAAGCCGTAGATGTCGTATCCAAAGCAAATATCAGCATAACCGGGGGCTTCATTATAACGATAACCAGAGCGACAGCTCTGGGCGCTGAATTTCCATGCACCGCCGCGCACCACCTTGTTATCGCCGGTCTTCGGTCCTTTTGGATCCTCTTGCGGCCCTTGCTGATAGTAATCCACTTTGTAAAAGTCGTTGCACCATTCCCAGACGTTTCCGTACATATCGTACAATCCCGACGGATTGGGTAACTTCTGACCTACTGGCCGAGGTTTTGTGGCAGAGTTTTCGTCAAACCAGGCATAATTCTTCAGCTTTGATGGATCATTCCCAAAGAAATACGTTGTTTTGGTGCCTGCCCGACAGGCATATTCCCATTCCGCTTCTGTAGGCAGCCTATATCCATTTGCATCAAAGTCACATTCCCATGTACTCAGATCATAGCAGGGTCGAAGACCATCCAAGCGAGAACGGCCGTTACAGTATCTTACTGCGTCGGACCAGCGTACTTGTTCCACAGGATTCTTGCTTGCCTTCCAACGGGAAGGATTTTCTCCCATGACTCTTTGGTACTCCTCTTGAGTCACTGGATACTTATCTATATAGAATGAACTCACGAAAACCTTATGGGGCTTCGCATCTACCTCATTCTCGTCTCCCATTGTAAACCAGCCGCCCGGAAGCTGAACCATCTTTATTCCGGATTCAGTCCTTATTTCGCTTGAGACGGCGTCTGGAGCCTTGCGTTTACAGCCTTGAAAAAGAGCTAAAGTCCCAGGTAAGAGAAGCGCAGTTATGATATAGTGTTTCATGATTTTCGGTTTGCGATTTCTTGTCTTCAATTTGAAATTACATGTTCAATAGTCTGGCCATATTTCGTAGCCGTCAGGATTTCTGAGACATTTTCTGCAGCACCTTCTGATCTCTTCTGCTATTTCAACTGCATTGGGCTGATTTGCGCAACCATAACCGGCCGCTTGGTGCAGCTTCCTGGTTATCGTGTGACACTGTGCAAGAAGGTTGTCTTGGGCCCCGCCCATTGCTCTCCATTTCTTGCTGAGGTCCATATAGGTTGACAGGTTTTTTGGATCTTTCTTTCGAGTAAGAGCTTTAGTCTTACGAGACAATTCATCGGTGTATTCCAGGGTTTTGATAATCTTTCTCTGCCTGCCGTATTCCTGGATTATCTCCTGTGCTATTGATTCCATACCATCAAGAAATGGTTTCAAAGAAGGAGTTGACTTCCTTGTCAGATTTAGAAATTTTGTCATGTTGGCGGCGAAGTCTTGATATTCGTTGATTCTTTCCACGTGCCGCGTCACAAAATAGACCATATCATCGACGGCCTCGTTGACATACTCTTTCCTCTGGACTTCTTCGCCCGCTTCAAAGACAACCTGTATTGCTTCTGTACATCCACAAGTACAAGCACGACGGATGCCTTCACTATCTCTTCTATGATGTGATCGCAGCTTGCGACCTTCGAGGTCAAGTATAGTATCGCATGTTTGCCTGCCTAGCGTTTCCTTCATGATATCAACAGGAGTAGAAACTGACGTGGGAGTGTTCTTCCTCTCCAGAAAATAGATGATGGATTCCCCCTTTGGGGGTACTTTCTTACCGAGACGATAAAAGGCGTTCTCCCCGCTAAACCAGACGGGGTAGGTGTATGAACCAATTACACCCCGCCAGATTCTTTTCAGTCTGGATTCTCTAAACTTAAAGGTAGTCTTTACCTCAGCTTCATATAATTGGGTTACCCATCTTGCAGGAAAAGGCCTTTTCCAGTTGATAGCTACGTCCCGTTCCAGATAAGAAGGTGTCAATTCCTCTTTGTGCCAGATGCCCGACGCGCTCAATATGGCCAGATAGATATTCCTGCCGTCATTGCTGAAGTCAACAGATTCGATGAGGCGAGGCTCTCTTTGTTCATTACTTAGCACCAGCTTCATCTGTTGCCTCCCCTCCGGCCAAGTGACAACCAGCACACTCTTCTCTCCCTTGAGTAATCCCAGGAAAAGATTTTCGCAAGGAATACAAACTGTATTCATCGAAGGATATTCTCTGGGATTAAATATAAGATCATCACCAATGAAGCTGGGCACTATGCCGTACTCGATTGGACCGAGGAGGCTTATTCCCTTGACGTTTTCAGCGGGCTTAATCTCGACAATCCCAGATTTGCTGAATGCAACAATGACAGGCAAGTTCTCTCTTGTTTTTCTGGCAGAGAAAGCAACTTCCAAAGCTACTTCATCACCCGTATTTTGCAGTATGCCGCAGTAGGTAATGCTGGCTGGCTTTCCTTTTAGTTCAAGAGGAACAAATTCCATTTTCTTCTCGTTCGAATCTGCTTTCGAGTAGATGACTACTCTGCCTCTTCTTGACCAGAACACCGCGGTTAAGTGCTCATTCTCTACTAGCGCATCCCCTTTGAAAGCGTATTCTCTTCCATAGTAGCCCGGATCCGAAAGGGCAGCGGATGGGTCGGCTTCGAGGGTCAGAAGATCAGTAGGGACAGGTTTCCAGTTACTTCTATCTCGGAAATCGACAGTATTCACAAAAGGTGACAGTGTGTCCCAGATCAGTGTATTTGCCGTGTCTTCCTTCCTCTGGGCCATTGACACCCCTGCGCCTGTTATCAGCAGAAGAGTCAACGCTGTTTTGCACAAAGGCAATCCATAACTACTAATGCCCAACTCGAACTTCATTACCCACGTTCCCTTCAAGTTTGTCCCCTGTTTTCCAAGAGCCAAAATCTCTAATACGGACCGTTCGCAGCGTTCTTGGAACTCACCCAGTCCAAACATTCATATTAGCCACCTGACGACACTTTATAATAGCCAGATTCCTTGAAATCTCAAGGCCTTATGATAGTCCCCTGCATCGGCCGAAAATGAATCAGCATGGATCCCAACCGTTTTCTCGGCTCGGGTAGAACCTCATAAAAGACAGGTTTGGCCCGGCGAATAGCGGCAAGATACTCATCAAAGTTTTCCCGTTGAGCGAAATATGCCAGCCATCCTCTGATGAGACGCGACTCGCTCTTGAGTTGTTCCGGTTTTATGTTCTTAATCCGAATCTGACTCTCGATGTTGCCAGTTGACTCTTGAATAGAATCGTAGATTTGCTGTAGCTGAGAATCCTCTGGGCCTTGGGCAATCTGATCAAGAAGGCTATTCAAATAGCTCTTCAAGCCACGAAATGATATGCTGTTCAGCGCAGAATCGAGTGATGAAAATGTTTCATTTGTTTCGACTGAGCTGAAGTCAATACCGGCCAGGAACTCATACGCTTTTCGTGAAGGTGCTGGCAGTGCATCAAGATGGACACCAACATCTTTCAGAACCCGGTTGACAGTTTCAATTGAACGGCTTGTATTTTCTGTTAGCTGTGCCAGACGCTCAGAAGAAATAGGCCTGGAAATCTCCTGCCTGACATGGTTGGCAAGTTTCACAAGTCCAGTAATCCGAATTCTCTTCATACAGTCATTGCCCATTAGAGCGTTTCAATCAGGTTCTGCTTACAGAATTTCGCTGGGACGTTGATTCGCTGACAAATCTCCAAGAACGGCTTAACGATTTTCGCATCGGCCGTACTCACAGGTCTTTAAACAACAAAAAGCTCTGCGAACTCGGCGTTCTCCGCGGCAAAGAATCCGAATTGGGTTTGATTGGGTTTGTTTTGCATAATAGGGCCGATTTGTAGAGGACTCTCGACAATTGTCGAATAAGTTGGGTGGCAGGCCAGCATCCATTTACGATTTACTATTGTGTATTGACGATTTACCATCCAATATTCAGTATCACTATTCACCTTCTATTAGTTAGATATATATTATACAATGGCGAAGGTTTTGTGTCAAGTGAAATTTTGTATTAACCGCGGATTAACGCGGATGGACACGGATTATTTTAGCCACAGAGGGCATAGAGAACTTAACCACAGATTACGCAGATTGCGCGGAGGAATA
>DAOWID010000285.1 GCA_030641115.1 Planctomycetota bacterium
TCTGGAGAGAAAAATCGTTTGGGCAGAGGGCCAAATTAGGGCAACCAGGGGGGTAATTTGGACCTCTGGGGCCCCGAACGATTTTTCTCGGTCGTACGATATCCCAATCTCACCTATCCATTTCGCGGATGTGCCAAGAGAAGATATGGATGTTCAACGAACGCGGGGAACTGATTATCAGCAAGGTCTCGCCCAAGGGATTTGAACAGATCAGCCGGGCCAAGCTCATCGACCCCACGCAAGCCCAGCTCGGCCAGCGCGGCGGGGTCTGCTGGTCCCATCCCGCATACGCCTACAAGCACATATACGCCAGAAACGATCGGGAGCTTGTCTGTGCGGACCTCTCGGCCAAAGACTGATTATCGCCATTGAAACATAAGTGAAAAGAGCCGTCAGTCTTGGCCCCTTTGCCGGCGGTACGCCCACGGTAATATCGCGGCCTTTTACGTGATGTGCTTATACTTGCAATTACCTGCAAAAAAGTATTGAGTGGCATAAGAGTCTGATATATATTATCTGCAGCTTGGGGCCCGTAGCTCAGCGGCAGAGCAGTGGACTCATAATCCATTGGTCGTAGGTTCGAATCCTACCGGGCCCATTCATTTAAGTTTATGGCTGTTAAGCACTTGTGCTTAGCAGCTTTTCTGTTGCGTGCTCGAAATTGGCGATTTTGGCCGGAGTTCGTCAAAAAGTTCGTCAGTGAGGTCATTACTTTGGACTGAACTCGCCTGGCCATGTTCAAGTCAGACTATTGGACCGAGAGATAATACTTCCGCGTGGTCTCTATACTTGAATGCCCTGCGAGCTGCTGGACCGTCTGGATCGGAAGCTTCTTCGACCAGTTGGCGATGCACGACCGGCGAAGGTCGTGAAAGGTAAAAGGATTCGCGCCCGCATGTCGACATATCACCTTGAGGTCTCGAACGAGATTGTTCACGATCTCACTGTCTGGCTCCCAGTCGCCTCGCGAGCGTCGGTTGAGAATGTGAAGTAACCGGGCCTTGCTGATGAACACATAGGGGCTTGCCTCTTCAGTCTCGAGTTGCAAATTCAGCAACAACTGAAGTGTCTCCGAAGGTATTGGCACTTCTCGAATCTGGTGATCCTTTGGTTCCCAAGCCAGAATGACCTGAGGAGCCTGCTTGGGGACAAACTTAATGGTCTGTGTCTCGAAGTCTATATCCGACCACGTCAGATTCAGTAGCTCATCTCGCCCTTTGTCAATTCCCGGGTCCAGACGGCCAGCTCGTCGAGCATGCCGTCGAACGGGGACTCGAAGGATTGCGTCTTGCCAATCCAGTCAATCCAAACCGGATCGGACGCAGGGTCGCTACGGACTCGCTGCGAAACACCGTTGACGGTGAACGTCTAACGTATAAGGGGCACAAGGTTGACTTGGAAAAGGTAAAGGCTAAAAGTAAAAGGGGGAAAAGCAATGAGAATGAGAATATCTTTATTGGGGATGTTGTTCAGGCAGACTTTGGCGGTGACATTAATCGGGTTACCAATTGGTTGTCTGTATGTGCTGTTTGCACGTGAGCCGTTGAGCTGGCAAAATCCATGGATGGCCCTGTTTGTGCTGGTCCACAGCATCGCAATTGCGTCCTGTTTTGGGCGGTTCAGGAGTCGCAGTTTCGCATTCCTTTACACGCGGGGGTATTCCAGGGATGAGCTTTGGACGCACAAGATTCTGGGTACCGTTTTGTCGGTCCTGGCGGTGTGGCTGCCGATTGCTTTGATTATCCGGCTGCCGATCCGCAGCATCGTTCAGGACAAGCTGTTTATCAGCCCGTACTTTCCGCTAATGATGATGCGCGAGGCTTCGGTGCCGTGGTTCTGGCTGGTGGGTTACGCGATCCTGCTTGCGTTGTTTCACTATGTCTGGATACGCCAGGCCCAGCCAATGCGAGGTGAATACGGTGTTAAGCTGCTGGCCGTTGGCGTTGTGGTCGTGATGGGTACTTTGATGCTGTTTCGCTGGCATCCATTTTGGTTCCGTATCCTCTGTTATGCCCTATCGGCGGTAACGATCGCAACAACCCTCATTGCCGGGCGAATACTGCACAGAACGTTGGATGTGCATTGATGGACGAATTGGCATCTAAGCGGCAAGGAAGCTGAGTGATACTATGAGCAAAATAAGTTTTTCAACCTTAGTTGTCTTGGTGGCAGGTCTGGGGGTCCTTGTGGTGCTGAGGTATCTGGGCAAGACACCCGTAAACATCACCAGGCGCCAATTTCATAAAAAAGTTCCCTATCTCGAACAACCGCCGGCCGGTTATACCAGCGAGCAAAAACGCCAGCTTGAAGACCACTGGTTTAGGTTCACGTTTCTTGAGCTTAGCAAACGGGATAAATGGTACGGAACCTGGCCCTACGATAGTGACGTCAAGGATTATTACGTTCGAATCAAGCTGGGGGATGAATGGGGGCAGCGCATTCATGGTGGCACTGCCGGCGGCAGCAGCGGACACCGTTGTGCCTATTACCCGGTATCTCTGAGAGTGGATTTTCCCAGCCGAAGAAAGATTATCAAAGAAAAGCAGAACCGTTTTGAAACACTTCTGCAAAAAGCAAGACTCCGTGATTATCGGGTTGAATCTGCATGGTTTAAGGCAATGGCGACTTATGGAGAAGAGGGTTGGATGAAGCTGCGCAAGCTGACATTGAAAGAGAAAGAATTCGGTGGGGTAGTAGATAAATGGGTCGAATGGAAATATGGATTTACAAAGGACATTAATCAGGAAAAGGCGAGAGAAGTTTTTCAGCAGATATGTGATGAGGTGGATGCAAGGCGTAAATATAATTCGGCCAGTCCCGCAGGTAAAGCTGTTGAGATGATATTTGATAAGCTTGATATTGAACAGCTTGTTGATATTTATGAATGGGCGGTTAAAAGCGGCAGGCCTATGAACTCCTCCAGTGGAGGGAAGGAAATCTCTGAAAGTTTGGCAAGCCCCCATTTTTGGTCGAAGCATGAACCAAGTGAGCATCATAGAAAAAAAGTTTTGCCCGGTTCGATATCGGTTATTGGTCATGCTATTCGGCTCTGGGATACAAAGTTGGATGCAGAAAGCCACAGAAAACCTAACATTATTGAAGAGAGGATTACACCGGCGCTTATTGTATGGCGTGACAGTTACAGTTTTGGCGGGCCTATGGTGGAGAGGTATTTATTGCGTCGATATTCCAGAGAGCGCAGAATCGAAGGAATTAATCTTAAATGGAAGGATCAACAATATCATTTTGGATTAAATTTGAATAGATGGCTTTATTCGCTGGCTCAATCAGATAGTCCTATGGGAAGGGACTTTCGCAGGCGGTATAGACAACAAGTACTGGCATTAGTGGACTTGCTTGTTGAAAGCAGGTCCAATCATGATAAGAAACCTCCGGAGTTCTTGTTTCTTGATCTTGATCAGGGCAAAAACAGTATCGCTTATGAGTACCGGCCGAAATACTTTGCGGCCGTCGAATCATCAGATTTGTGGGACTATAAGAAGTTGAAAAGAAAGTGGGCTTACCTTGCCAGACTTGGCTTGTTGGCGACGTTTGACTTATACATGGATTGCTGGAGGCAGGTGACAGACCTGCATGAATTGATGGGCGGTAATCATTTGGCCGAAGCAGTGGAAACAATTCCAAGAGATATGAGAATTCAAGCGGCCAAGGCTATCGTCGCTGAACTCGAAAAGAGAATTGCGGCTAAACGAAACAGAATCACTTCCGAGAAACGAGCACGTGCGTTTTTTGACGAGCACGGCTATGTGTGGGCACTGAAAAGACATCTGGCAGGCATCGGTGATGAGGAGTCACTTCGCTGGTGGGTATCTAAACTTGAGGCAGGGCCAAATAACCACGAGCCAGAGCAGGTTGTAAGGATACTTGAGAGCGATAAGGGACTCGGGCATCCGTTGGTTAAGGTGCTGGCGAAGGAGAAGAATCCTGAATCGCGGCTGTTAGTTATAGGAGGGTTAAGAAATTATCCGACGAAAGCGAACAGAGAGATTCTCAACAGGCTATTAAGCGACTCGGACCAGGTCGTTCGCCAGGCCGCACAGCAGGTCGCTTCGGAAGTTAAAGACATTGAAGAGATACCGCTCGATGAACTTGTCTCTCACCCGACAGAGAAATGAAGGGCTCGGACGCTGAGTTAGTAGATGCGCTGGTTGAGATAGGGCAATGACAATGATAACGATAAAGCATTTTATACTTGGCAATCTTGTGCTAATAATACCGCCGATCCTGGCGTTGACAGCCTGGCTCATGGCTCGTCGCCTGGGGTGGATACCGAAGCAGCGCGCTCTTGCCAGCTCTGCACCGTCAGGTAATCGAATAACGCGGACAGCCGAGGCGGTTGTTCTGCTCTGTGCGGTGACGGCGATTTTTGTCTTCACTGCCACCAATACATCCACCGGCGGACGACTGCTGATTCTGGATCAGTTCCGGCCTGGATTTGCCGCAACGAATATCGCGGTGGCTGTCGTGATGGCTGTTGGGGTGGCCGTAGGGATCTTGATAGCACTCCTGTGGCGGACGCTGCCGGGCGTGATCATCGCTGCGATAGTGCTTTGCTGTTACGGCCTGGTTCTAAACGGTCCCGAACAGCTTCTTGAGTCGCTTGCCCCGGAAGGTTCAACCGTTCCGGATGCCTCGCTGACCTTCCAACTCAGTTCACCTGATGTCGACGGCGCGGAGCTTTGGGTCAATGGTGTGCGATTAGGGACACTGCCCTTTGAGACGACGTTCGAGGAGTTTTTGGAGAAAGTCCCCTACTGGGCCGAAGAACCCAATGAGAACAAGTGGGACAACAAGGATTTGTGGCTGTTCTCGCCGAGTTATGAAAGACCCGGCAGAAGCGGAGGCGGCTATTCCAGACCTTTCGCGCCGATCGAGCTTCCAAAAGAACCGACGCGTTGGCGCGAACACAGACGACGAATTCTGGATCCGAATGAGCGCAAGGCGGAGAGAAAAACCAGAACCTATTATGTCCGTGTGGCGCTCGGAGATGAGTGGGGTTACAACGACGGCGGTACAGGTAGTAGCGGGGGGGGCGGGGGCCGCTATAACAGACGCAGAGCGGTGGTGAGCTTCGGATTTGTTTTTCCACAAAGACAAAAACGGATAGAGAAACTGTTGGACATAGCCAGGCTCAATGATTATCAACCTGGGCCGCAGTGGTTCGAGGTGATGCAGACATATCGTTCGGACGGGTGGGTTGGCGTGCGAGAAGCGATGGACACTGAGCCGGATATGATCAAGCTGCTCGATGCCTGGGCAACGTGGCGATATGAGCTGGACAAAGTCACCGACTCGAAATCAGCCTGGCGTGCTTTTGCACGAATATGCAACGAGGCTGATGATCGCCAATACTATCTTACCTCCGCTATAGCCGGTCGGTCGGTTGAACTTTTAGTGCCGAAGCTTGAACCAGAGCGGCTTGTCCAAAAGGCTGTTAAACTCATCCGTTCGGCGCGGATGTTCGGCTGGTATTACTGGCGGATGAATGACTGCGCACAGTTCGGTTATACTAATTTGCCACAGGGATTATATACGGGCAGTAACAGCCTCAGCGGCCAATGGACAGGAGGGCGAGGAGGGCGATTACCGATAAGTGGATACGTTGTCGCCCATTCGGTTTGGCGGTTGCACGAATTGTTGCAATGTGGAGGAGACCATAGTCCCAACATCGTACAAGAGGAGGTCGTGCCGGAAATGGTGCGGTGGCACTACAACAAGATGAGTTTGTTGCGAATCGCCTGTTACTTCGGCGGGGCGCAGTTTGCGCGGTTTCTACTGCGTCAAAAGTGGCGAACCGATCCGCAGGATTTGCCGTGGAAGGAGCAAATGCATATTCACGGTGGAGAAGTCAACGGGTGGCTGTATCTGTTGTCTCATATTGGATCACCCGCAGGTGGAGTATTTCGGCAGGAACATACCGAAAGAATATTCAAACTGGCAGATTCTATTTGTGAAGAGATTCGTTTTGACTGGGATAGTATTAAAAGAGAATTAGATTTTTTGTTTTACGATCTCGATAAAGGCCGGGAGAGCCTTGCATATAGATATTGGCCGAAGCTGCGCCAAGATGTTCAGACGTCACGCCATTATGTGCTGAGAACGCAGTGGCAGTATCTTGTGCAGGCCGAACCGGTTTCGACTGCGCAGATGTATCTTGACGCTTGGCGTTCCACGAAGATCGATCACATCGATTGTAGTTTTGCCTGGCGTTTGCTGGAAGAACTGCCGGATGATAAACGCAAAGCCGTCGCTGCGGCAGTGCTCGAGCAGGTACAAAAGGATGTGAGCAACCTCGAAGACTGGAGAACGGATACCGATCAACGGCGTAAAGAGGTGATTAGGATAACACAGCCTCATCTGGAGGATGGCAACGCCGACCAACGCCAGGCAAATCGGATACTGGCAAGCCTTCGAGACAAAAACGGAAAGTATAAGCCGGCGGAAGTGTCGGCGTGGGTTGAGGAGGGAAGGCCTGGTCATCCGTTGGTTAGTATGCTTGTTGACTCGAATGAGCCGGAACTTCGTTTGCTGGTTATGGGGGTATTGAAGGAGCATCCAACCCCGGCCAACAGAGCGATTTTGCAAAAGCTCCTGCAAGACAGTGATGAGGAGGTTCGCAAGGCGGCCGAAGAAGTGGCGGCGGAGTTGAAGGCTTTGGCGGAAATGTCGGTCAAAAAGCTTGTGGCAGTGCCGAATGCAGGGGATGCTCGGTAGTGACATTTCTGAAGAGTTTTTGTCATCTGTGAGTTCAATATATAAGTTAAATCACAATGTGTGAGCAGATCATTTGACTATCCTCAAGGCTGACTGATTTGCCTCGGCCTTACGTATTACAGGCGTGCGGTCATCGCATTGAGTCCACCCCTCTTACACTTCTGTTCCGGTTTTCACAGGAACGGCCTTTTTTGTGGGTTTTTGGGCTGAAAAACGAGGTTTGAGAATTTTTTTTCAAAAAATTCTTATTTTCTACTGGTTTTGCCGTTGACACTCTACGGATTATGCAGTAGTTTGTGATCAGATTGGTAAGTTGACAAAGGAATGATGTTTTCGGGAAAGTTCAATAGGAGAACAGTTCAATGGCTAGACCACGTCACGAGAATCCAACACCAGCGGAATTGGAGGTGTTGCAAGTAATTTGGGAACAAGGACCGAGCACTGTTCGAGAAGTAATGACCGTGTTGAACAGCAA
>DAOWID010000438.1 GCA_030641115.1 Planctomycetota bacterium
CACTTCCTTTTTAAAGGGACTCCATAGTACAGTTTTGTTTTACCGGCCCCTTCGACCCAGTTTGGGGGAAAGGGGGTTTTTTATGCTTACATCAACATTTTGTGATCATTTTGCGCACAATATTATTTGTAAGAGACTAAAATATAGCCGTTGCAGTCTCGAATATAGAATTCTTGTTTTCCATAAAACTTGGCTTCCATATCTCTAACGATTGTAACTTCATCTTTTAATTTCTCGTACAGTTTCTTCACATCCTCAACTTCGATATAAAAGGCCAAGTGTTGGTCCTTCTGCCACTTACTTACAATCTCTTGACTGTTTTCCGGGACACCCATGACAAATTCAAACCCAAGGACATTGCTGTAGAAATCTACTGAACGATTTACATCCTCAACCATCATATTTGTCGTAAGTTTCTTATACACGATTTTTGCTCCTTTACCGCCTATGCGTTCGTCTTTAGTGCTGTTACTCACATTATCAGCCACAACACAACCACTCAACCCTGCTGCCAAGACTGAGATTGTCAGAATTGTCTGAACTGCTGAAATTGCTCTGCTCATCGTCCATCCTTTCACTAAACTCAAACCGCTCGTTTACTAATTTCATTTCTGGTGAGTGGGCGATCACTTCACCAAGAGTACAGACTATTATTCCGTCTGTATTGTAAAAATCGGACATGTCCCAGAAAATTCTTAGCTCTGTAGAAACTCGGAAGGGTTTAAGCCATAATAAGAATTGAACTCATGAATGAAGTGAGATTGGTCATAATAGCCAGCGTCTAAGGCAGCAGATAGCAGATTGCATTTTGGGTTATGGTGCAACGTTCGGAAAACATTCTGAAAACGAATTATCCTGCAAAAAGCCTTTGGACTTACACCAATCCATCGATCGAACTTCCTGCGTAAGTGTCTTCGACTGCTATCTACAATTCTTGACAATTCTGAAATCTGAATGTTGCCCTTGTTTTTCAAAATGATGTATATGGCGTTTTTTGCTACTGGGTCGTTTCTATTATTTCTTCTCCGAAGATTTTCAAGATACCTTTCAAGTAATTCTATCCTACTGGCAGCATGATGCTCCAGAACCAATTGTTCTGTCAAATTATGTTCCTCTTTCGGTGAAATCGCCTCTAATGGAATGATTCGATCAGCAAGATCATGTGTCGGACTGTTAAAAAAATCCAAGAAAGCACCAGGCAAAAACCGAATTGCGATGTAATTGACGTGGGCTTTCAATTCTGCAAATATTGGTTTAGTCATGGTCCCAACAATCGAAGCTGCTTGTCTATATGAATGTCCATTTAGATCAAAAATTATGTCAATACATCCATCAGGGACAACTCGATGTGAAATCGGCTCCTGCAATTCTATTTCTGATGTCATTGTCCAATAACACGATATGTAAGGTCGCAAATATTCGCTGGGCAGGTACTGTCTGCAACGTATGCTATTACATTTCCTTAAGGTTTCAGACATTGAGTGAGATGGTCTGTAGTTTATTGAAGAAAAATGCTCCATAGCAATATACTCCTAACAACTATTATACACATAATACGATTGTTTGTACAGGCTGTATCGATAATGAAAACCGTTGCAGTTGTGCACAACGTAGGATAGAATATTAGTAACCGTTCACAGCGTATAAGCTGCGTTCTTGGGGTCATTGCGAGCAGTTTTGCGACGAAGCAATCTAAAATGTAACGATTGAGATTGCCACGGCCTTTGAAAAAGGCCTCGCAATGACATAAAATGGCATATTTGGCCCGTGAACGGTTGTGAATATTACTTCCTTTTGGCTTTGACGTCTCAATAAGCCAACATTGGTTATTCTTAACGACTACGGTTACAAAGCGAATACGAGACTTGATGGTGATGCCTATAATATTACATACGATTTAACAAAGCAAGAAGAATAGGGGGTAGTCTCTTGCAATGAGAAAGGCCGTTTTTATATATTCGCGGCAGATCGAAAAGCATCCGTATCCGCCGGACCACCCTTTCAATATAAGCCGAGCCAAAAAGACGCGAGAGATTCTAAATTCCCTTGGTTTCCTGTCGGGCAATGGGCGAAGCGAGGTGCCGCCTGTATCGGCTGAGAGGATTGTTCTGAAGAAATTTCACTCCGCCCGCTACTTGCACGCTCTGCAAACGGCTTCCGAGGGTCGTTGGGATGCCGAGGCACTCGATATGGGATTAGGGACAGGCGATTGCCCTGTCTTTCGGGGACTGTACGAGTACGCCACTCTGGCCAGTGGGGCAACGCTTACGGGGGCAAAGCTCATCCTCTCAGGCGATGCTGACGTGGCGTTCAATCCATCAGGCGGATTTCATCATGCAGGCCCCGAACGTGCGTCCGGCTTTTGTTACATCAATGATGTGGCCCTTGCCTGCATCATGCTGGCCGAAGCTGGAAAACGAGTCTTGTATCTCGATGTGGATGTTCATCATGGCGATGGCGTTGCGCAGGCGTTTTACGACCGCTCGGATGTGATGACTATATCACTTCACCAGAACCCAAGGACGCTGTTTCCCGGAACGGGGTTCGAGGACGAGATCGGAACGGGCCAAGGCCAAGGCTACTGCGTAAATGTCCCTCTGCCGGTTGGCACTTACGATGAAGCATATATCAAGGCCTTCACAACTATAGCTGTGCCCCTAATTGCCGCTTATAATCCAGACGCAATTGTTTTTCAGTTGGGTGCTGATGCTCTTGCAGGTGACCCTCTCGCACATCTATGTTTGACTAACAATGCTTATGTCGATGTGATTGAGCGTGTGCTAAGTTTCAGCAAACCTATTCTTGCAACTGGTGGTGGCGGATATAATGTCGACAATACGGCAAGAGCCTGGGCCCTTGCTTGGAGCGTCCTGTCAGGCGCCGACCGAGCCGGGGATAAGGGCCGTGCTCTCGACGGCGTTATGCTTGGCAGCACCGACTGGCAAGATGGACTGCGGGACAAAGCACCGCCGATAAGTGGTCAGCAGCGCAATGCAGTAATGCCCGCGGTAGAGGCCATAATAGAGGCGGTCAGGGCAAAGGTGTTTCCAGTTCATGGGCTTTGAAGTCTGTGTTTAAGAAAGGAGCCAACAATGATGGACATTAAAATTACAAGTTCAGCTTTTGAGGAAGGCGGCTTAATTCCGGCCAAGTACACGTGTGACGGTGCGGATATTTCTCCGCCGTTGCGGTGGGAGGCGGTCCCAGAAGGCACCAAGAGCATCGCCCTTATTTCGGACGATCCGGATGCGCCTATGGGGACGTGGGTGCACTGGGTCTTGTTCAATATGCCTGCCGAGACGAAGGAACTGGCTGAGAATATTCCGGCTGATGAGACTCTACCCAACGGGGCCAGGCAAGGGAGCAGTGACTTTGGTAGGATCGGATATGGCGGGCCGTGTCCGCCGAGCGGTACGCACCGATACTTCTTCAAGATTTATGCGCTCGATGCGGAGCTTGATCTGGCAGCCGGTGCGAGAAAACCTGAGCTGGTCAAGGCTATGGAAGGACATATCATCGGTCAGGGACAGCTAATCGGCAAGTACAAGAGACAGTAAACCGCTGGTTCGCTGTTCTCGCGAGATACGGGAATAAACGCATACAGAGTCAGATAATTACAGTTTCGGTGTGATCTTACAAGAGATAGCGGCCTGGGTCACGGGTTCAGTGAGATTGATGCCCAAGCGTACGGGTAGTTTTCGGGTGCTGAGGTCTTCTCGGATGGTTTCTGGCTCAATCTGAAAGTCACTGCCAGTGACTTTTATGTCCACGCGGAGGGCTTTTCCAGAGTCGTAGATCATTAGCGATGAAGGAGAGAGCTGTTTCCACTGGCTGAAGGTAATAACGGCTGTGCCGAAGTCAGAGGGTCGGGAGAAGGCGACTTCGTCGGTTATGCTCAAAGAACCTTGACCCAGGCGTGAATATACAAATTTGCGTTCGAGCTTTTTGAGTTCCGGCACATCATAAGCGGAGGAAATGTCCAGCACCAAGGTATCAGTACTATCGGTGAAGGCCTGGTGAACTACGCGACCGCAGGCGTCTCTGCCGGTTCGCTGCAATTTGCCGGCAACGATGGGGACAGGATGGCCAAAGGAGTTTAGGACTTTGCTTTCGTAGCGCCGGCTGCTAAATGTGCGGCTGGTATAGACTTCACCGCCGGGATCGAGCAATAAGGGCTTATCTGCCAGGACCACAACGAAGGAGCCGACATCATTGTGATTGTGATGCTCTTGGTTGTGGCCGCCTTTAAGGGCAACCGCCAGTTTGCAGGACGAATCCTGAGAGGGTCGGCAAATCAGAACGCCTCCCTTATCAAACCAGGACCGGATGCCAGGGCCTGGTGAGGCAATCTGAACAGGTGGTGTGGCGGAGGCTGAATTCGTAAATGAATACATCATGCTCTCATATAGTGAACCCTGTGGAGAAACGGGGTCGCTATGTTCCCACGAACGCAAACCGAAGCCGAGGCGACGGCTGACGAAATACATGAGCCTCGAACTTGGCTTGGCGCTAATAGAGCAATCGGCGAAGGCAGGATAGACGCCGTTGAGAATTTCGATATTCGCGCCGAAAGAAGCCGCTTGTCTTGCCTTCTGGTTTTGGAGCAAGTCTATCTTGCCGCCGGTCGCCTGATAGACCATCTCACTGAGCATGATATAGTAGCCAAAGCCGTAGTTCCAATACCCAAGGCCCTCCGAACAATAGCCGTCATCTGTGAAGCCTTTGAGGAAATTCTTGGAGTAGTCCTCGGCAGCCGCGACGAAGAAGGCTCGGGAGTGCGGCGAATCGAGCACTGCCAAAGCCGAACCGGTCACGCCGGCAAGGCAGACAGCATTCCAGTTGTTTGTGGTTGTCATCCACCAGTTTTTGTTACGTTTGCCCAGCACCATGTCTCGGTAAGGCTGAAATATACGTCTGTTCAGGTTGTCGCGAATTAGGCGGCGAACTTCAGGATTTAGCTTATCAGCCAAAAGATAGTCGGCGGTGGCTAAGGAGCACGCAAGCATTGAGGAGCCCAAGTCGATGTCGATGCTCTTACCATTGAAGTTGACAAGCTGCCGGTCGTGAGCCGGCATAACCCATGTGCGCTCGGAGCAGAGCTCTCGGACAAGTTCTTCGAAGGCCGGTATGAAACGCCCTTTATCTTCCAGACATTCAGCTAATACAAGTGTCCCGACCCTCCCACGGCGGCGGCCGCTGACTCTCTGCCAGCGACTCCGATTGCCTGTGCGGGAGAAATCAAGGTATAGATCATCCGGCTGCTCCGGAATGGGTTTCTGTAAGAGCTGCTCTGCTTCCGGGATGACTGCTTTGAACGATTTTTTGTGTGCCAGTTCCTGCCAGGCCTTTCGATCCATGACGGGAGAACCAAAACCCTTTGGCTTCTTGGGGAGCAGCGCGGCAGTGCCCTCAATACGGTCTTGGTCGATCTGGTCGGCTGCTGTCACAGCCAGAGTACAGGGAAGAAGTGTGCAGCCAAATATTGAGAACGAGGTGATCAACCGTAATAACAACGGCCATTTTGTCTTTTGTTCCATGGCAAGTATTCCTTTCCATTTAGACGCCTCATTACCAGCAGCGACTCGAGTCTGTATTTAGACAATTTCTTTCCATCCTCAGTCGAAACAGCCCAGAGCGCCCTTTTTGCCTTTCCAGATGGCGAAGGCTTGCTGAGGATTCTCAAGCGTAGCGGAGTCAGGTCCAAGACGGATCGTCGCAAATACCGCCGCGCTCACGCACTCCAACGAGCTGCGTGACCGATAGTGATTATAATCCATCTGCCAACGATCCGCCACATATTTGGATACGGTTTACCAAGGTGTGCTATCTTTGCAGTTTTCTATCCAGGAGGAGTTATTTGAGGTAAGCACAAGCTATGCGTGGGCAACGCTGCCAATTCTTATGGGCTGGTGGAAGTCTGACGGTGGCACGCCGGACTATTCCGGTTTGGACAACCACGGCACCGCCTTTGGCGATCCGACCTATGTACTTGGTATGGGGCAAAATTCTCTGGAGATGGATACAATAGTACGATAGACTTATAACAAGAGTTTTGCAAAATGGAGATTAGGCATACTTTGAAAAGGAGTAACCGTTCACGGCATATAAGTTGCGCTTTTGAGGTCATTGCGAGGAGTTTTACGACGAAGCAATCTAAAATGTAACGATTGAGATTGCC
>DAOWID010000215.1 GCA_030641115.1 Planctomycetota bacterium
AAAAATACAACAACTTATAGCACTTTTTTGACAGTAACTACTTTTGACGCAGGCATCTGTATTGGGTTTGTTTTTTCGGACTCTCCGCTGCCATTTATTTTCGTAATCCTTTGTGGCAAATAGGGTTGTATTGATTTGGCCTCTGAGAAAATTGGGTTTGTTTTGCATAAAAAGTAGTCGATTTGTAAAGGATTCGCGACAGTTGTAGAGGATTCGCGACATAAGTAGAGCTGCCTTATAGGCAGATGAGATCGTTGGGATGGGAGGTTTGATTGGGGCTTTGGTAGCCATGATTTTAGCCTCCTGATCGGCTATTGGCTATTCAGTATCGAGGATCCGCTATTAGTTCAATAGGCATTATACACGATATGAGGTTAGGTGTCAAGTGAATTTTTGTTTTTAGACACGGATTTACACAGATTAACACTGCCACAGAGGGCACAGAGAACAGAGAGAATAAGAGTAGGTTTTTGAAATCGGCCTACGGCGGGGTTGTTTACCGGCCGGAGGGGCGATATACTCGATGTAAGGCTGTTTGAAATCGATCAACGAATTAGAATGGAGGGAGAAAAATAGGTGAGGGGCCCTAGGTTTTTTGAGAGGACAAAAAATGAAAACATCGGCGTTACTTTTGGCGTGTTTGCTTTTAGCCATTTCTTATGCCGCAAAAGCTGGTGCTACTCCCGAGGAAGTCAAGGAAACTGAACAACTTGTCCCGAGTGAGGATGAAATTATACAATTCTGCAATTCTGCAGAATTAGGTGATGCAAATGCCATGTTGAAACTCGGGGAGATTTATTCCTACGGCGAGGGAGTTGTTGAGGATGCTAATATTGCAGTGGAATGGTTTCTCAAAGCTGCTCAAGTGGGAAATGCTGAGGCAATGTATAAGCTTGGTGATATGTATTACTTTGGCAAGGGCGTTACTGAAGATACTAATGAGGCAATCATTTGGTACACGAAAGCGGCGAACGCAGGACATAGTGAATCAATGTATGAGCTTGGTGATACGTACCACTATGGCTGGGGTGTTAAAGAGGACCCTAACAAGGCTGAGGAATGGTACGGCAAAGCAATTAGCTCCTACCGTAAAGATGCTGAAGCAGGGGACAGCAGTGCTATGCAGAATGTCGCCAAAATGTATGAGAATGGTGAGGGTGTACCAAAAGATTACACACAAGCTTTGCAATGGTACAGCAAGGCTGCTGAGGGTGGAAGTAGAGATGCAATGTACAGAATTGGATTGATGTATGAAAACGGCAAAGGGATAGGTAAAGATTATGAGCAAGCCAAAAATTGGTATAAGAAAGCGATTGAACTGGGCAACGAAGATGCGAAAATGCGGTTGGTTGTTATTTTTGTGAAAGAATATTACAAGGTTGCTTTATGGGGATTGTTAGCTGTTTTCGTAGTGGGTGGTTTCATTTACGGTGCCGGGGGGAAACAAACAGATGAGGATGTCAAATTACTTGACATAGATAACAGGCCGAAGAAATGGGGAGTTTGGTTAACGATTAGAAGATATACAGGGGGATTATTTATTTACCTAATCTATTGGATTACATTATGGGGTGGTTTCACACGTGTTGTTGGTGCCACTTTATCAGGCCAACATGCCTCTGAGTTGGTTGAGGAAGGAGTGCTTGAAAGCGTCTGGGATTATGGTTGGGGTGACCACTATATCTGGTTTCTCATTATCTTCTGCTTGGTTGCCTACAGCAGTGGTGGATTGGCTGGTGCCACAGCCAAGAAAAAAGGAGCTATAGTCGCAAGTATAGCGAACTTACCTGTTATTGTTGTATCGTCTTTGATTTGTATTTTCTTATATATATCCAAAGTAGAGGTTGAAAGTCCTATCGCATGGAAAATCGTATTACCTTTGTCTATTATGTGTTCTACGTATTTTGTTGTATTGGGTGGTACTGGTGGGCAAAAATCTCAATCTGAGAACTTTGCCGATAGCACGATATTGGGTATACGCCCATTCCATTGGTTTTGGCTTTGGCTCGTAAGCAGCATTTATATTCAATGCCTTGCCAGCTGTCTCGTAAAGGTTATTTTTTGGGATTTTACTTCTGATAATTATGGATTGATTTATGGTCTTGTTCGCCTTGTACTAATTCTGCCAGGTTTTGTCTACGGATATGCGGTATTTCTCATGTACGAGATACTCAACGGAGAGCGATTAGAGAATAAGAGCGTTATTGTAAAAATATTAGCTTTTATAGGTTATTATATCGGCGGGCTAATCGCAGGTGGAGTGGTGGAACTAATAATTTGTAAGATTTTTAGTTTTATCTCGAGTCTGTTTTCATAGGATTATCTAAATTAGAAGGGTAAGCGAAATGCTGGAAAAACAGCCACTCTTGATACCTGGTTTAATTGCAGCATTAATGCTTCTCGGCGCTCTCGCACCTTGGCCTTACGGTTATTATCAACTTCTGAGATTTGTTGTTTGTGGCGTTAGCATATATGTAGCTGTTATTGCATACGACTGGCAAAAGATATGGGTAACTTGGCTGTTTGGTTTTGTCGCTGTTCTATTTAATCCGGTGATTTCGATACAGCTGTCAAGGGAACTTTGGCAGCGGATAGATGTAATCTGTGCTTTGTTGTTCGTTGTTATAGTATTTATTCTGAAAAAGCCAACAGCAGAGAAACAGGAAGGGGAATAAGCCCGCCACTTTCTTACTGCTCGGTTTTGGTGCGGTTATGATGAGCAGAAAACGTAGAGCATAGACTATACTTATCAGGAGAATTATTATGCCAAATCTTTATCTTCAATTGTTGAAGATTCGAGCTAATCATGCCGGGCCAAATACGGCAAGGGCATATATTAGCTTAAAAGGAAGCTCGGTCCAAAAAGTGTCAGCAGAATGTCGCACATCGAAAGAAGTCGAAGAAGCAGCAAACCGGCTTATCAAAGAGTTGAAGGCAATAAAAAGACAAGCAGCAACATTCTTTGAAAAAGAGAAAAAGAACTGACGAGATATAGCAAATAAATCGTGAGCGGAAAAACCACCGAAGGCGATTCCATATTCCTTACATCCGTAGCTATTGGTGAATGGCTAAATGGGGGTGGGGGAGGGGCGGGAGAGTTAGTGAAATCGGGAGGGTAGATGGCAGAAAATGATTTGACTCCGCAATCGCAGGCTGCAAGAGAAAACCATTGACTATGTGAGAATGAGAAGATACTATAACAGGCTGACTTGGCCGTGCACAAAAGCCGATCGTCAAGAATTGTAATGTAATCTGGAGGTGTTTATGTTTACTAAAGCACGAAAACTCATTTGGTCTGCGGCATTGTGCGCGGTCGGTTTCACCGTTGCCCTGCTTATGGGCTACCCATCCGATGCAGCCGAGGCCAAGGCGGAGTTGTTGAAATCGAAAGTCGTCAATTGGGACGCCGCCCAATTGCTCCAGGCCGACTGGGGGCAGATGCGTGTCTATTTCCGGGGACAAACGGCCGGGACAAAGGACGTGCTGACAGCGGCGGCAGTAGTCGAGCCGGGCAAGGCCGTACATCGCGCACACCGGCACGCACAAGAGGAGTACCTGGTCCTGGTCGCCGGCTCCGGGACGTGGTCGCTGGCGGGAAAAGAATTCCCCGCCGCACGCGGCGACATTTTATATGTTGAACCGTGGGTCTATCACGGACTCACAAACACCGGCGATGAGCCGCTTATCTTCGTTGTCGTCAGATACAACCCCAAAGGCGTGGAAATCCCGCCGAAACCGGACAACCGTCCGAACGAACTGTAGTCTGACCGCGGCTGGGCTGACGGCGCCCGCGATTTGCCGAAGACAAACAAACAGGCCGGCCGACTATTGCGCCTGTATCCCGCCCCTCGCAGGGCCTCATTACAAGAGCCGCGTATCCGAATATCCTCACAGGTTCTCCTGTACGTATTTTACCGCATTGGTAAAGATTGTCGTGCCGTCACCGCGTCCCTTGGCGGATTTGCTTTGCAGGCGTGTCCAGTGCGGATGCTGAGTGGGCCTGACGAACCTTTCCGGATGCGGCATGAGTCCGAGGACCCTGCCCGTGCTGTCTGTCAGGCCCGCTATCGAGTCGGTCGATCCGTTGGGATTAACGGGGTACCGGCCCTCCTGCCCGTCCTTATCGACGTACTTAAACGCAACATACCCCTCGGATTTCAGTTCGTCCAACGTGGCTTCGTCCTTCGTGACAACCTTACCTTCGGCATGCGCTATCGGCAGATAGATTTGCCTGCCCGGCTCGACGAAAATGCACCTGTCGGTTTGCGGAGCCAGATAGACCCACCTGTCCTCGAACTTGCCGCTGTCGTTGTAAGTTATGGTAACCTTATCCTGATGGTTGGTCGAGTTAGCACCAGGAAGGATACCCGCCTTGACCAGAACCTGGAAGCCGTTGCAGATCCCGAGCACTAATTTGCCGTCATCGATGAATTTGCGTACCGGCTCGTTGAGGTGGTGCACTACTTGATTGGCCAGTATCTTGCCCGCAGCCACGTCGTCGCCGTAGCTGAATCCCCCCGGAAAAACGATTATCTGGAATTCATCCAGGCTGCTTTTGTCCTCGATAATCCTGTTTATATGCACCCGCTGTGCCTTCGCCCCGGCTAATTCGAGTGCATATTCAGTCTCCATATCACAGTTTATACCAGCCGCACGCAATACTATCGCTTTTACCCCGTTAGAAATTCCGCCTTTTTGTATCATACTATCACCATATTAGAGACCTTGCCTTTTTGTATTATATCCCTCGTTGTAAAATTTCTAACGGGGTTTACCTCTGCCATCTTCTTACCAATCAAACGTCTTTTGCCACGCGTCTTTTAACGAATCTATGTCCGACTCGACAACGTTCTTGCCGTCTTCTGACTTTATGATAAGCGTTTTTTCTTCCGTCACTTTGCCGATTTGGCCGAACGGCAAATTGAGCATCAGCTTGGCGAAGGCATCGTACTTGTCCGGCTCAACCTCCACGATATAGCGGCTGTTCGATTCGCTGAACAATTGCGCATCCGCTCGCCAGCAGTCTTTGCTCTTTGGCAGACCCCGCAAGTCCGCCTCTATCCCCAGCCCGCCGGCAAACGCCATCTCAGCCAGCGCGACAGCCAGGCCTCCCTCGGAGCAATCGTGGCAGCTAACCACCAGACCGGCCGCAATCGCTTCGGCAATTTTCCGGGCAATCTTGGGGGCCGTCACAAGATCCAGCTTCGGAACGTTTGCCCCAAGCTGACCCAGGACCTTGTAATAATGCGAGCCGCCCAATTCGTCCTTCGTCTTGCCCACTATGAACAGCAGGTTCGAGGCCTTCTTCGCATCCATCGTCACGCATTTACTAATATCATCGACTATTGATATCGCGCTTATCAAGAGCGTCGAGGGAATGGATATTCGGCTTCCATCGTCGCAGGCGAACTGGTTATTGAGCGAGTCCTTGCCGGAAATAAACGGCGCCTCAAACGCCATCGCCCCGTCGTAGCAGGCCTGGGACGCTCGCACCAACGGCCCGAACGTCTCGGGCCTCGTGCAGTCGCCCCAGCAAAAATTATCCAACAGAGCAATCCTGTCAATCCGGCCCCCTACGCACACCAGATTCCTTATCGCCTCGTCGATTCCCGCCAGCCCCATCCAGTACGGATTGATGTCGCCATAGATCGGATTCATTCCGCAGCTAATCGCAAGCCCCCTGTCCGAATCGAGCTTTGGTTGTATCACCGACGCATCGCCGGGCCCATCGTTGTCTATGCCTGTCAGCGGCTTAACAACCGAACCGCCCTGAACCTCGTGGTCGTACTGACGGATAACCCACTCCTTGCTCGCCACGTTGTAAGATGAAAGAATTTTCAAAAGCTCACCGTTGTAATTATCTTTCTGGAGCATGCCTGGCTCGGTCAGCTCGCGCGACTTCCAGACCGCCTTGCGAGAGTACTTCGGCACACCATCGTGCCAAAACTCCATATCCAGCTCGCCCACCTGCCGGCCGTTGTAACGCAATGTGAGCTTCTTATCGCCGGTGAATCTGCCTATTACCGTGGACTCGACATTTTCGTTGTCGAAAATCTTCGTTATTGCTTTGAGATTTTCCGGCTTTACCGCTACTACCATTCTTTCCTGCGCCTCACTAATCCAGATTTCGGTATAGTTGAGCCCGGCATATTTTAGTGTAACTTTTTCCAAATCGACTTCTACGCCGAGCTCTTTGCCCATTTCTCCGACCGCACCGCTTAGTCCGCCGGCCCCGCAGTCGGCGATTGCCTCGTATAAGCCGGCTTCGTTTGCCTGAAGCAGTACGTCGAGCGTTTTCTTTTCCGTTATCGGATTGCCGATTTGCACGGCGTGGGAAAAGATTGTCTCGTGCTCGTGGGTCATTTCGCCGCTCGAAAAGGTTGCGCCGTGTATCCCGTCCCGGCCTGTTCTGCCGCCGACCACCACAACCAGATTTCCAACCTGCGGATTATCGAAGCATTTATTCCTGTCGATCAAGCCTATATTGCCGCAATAAACCAGCGGATTAGCCATATATCTGTCGTCAAAATAGATTGCACCATTGACCGTTGGTATTCCCATCCTGTTGCCGTAGTCGCGAACACCCGCTACGACGCCCTTCATAATCCGCCTCGGATGCAGGACCCCTTTGGGAATATCTTCAAGTTTCCTGTCCGGCTCACCGAAGCAGAATATATCCGTGTTGGCGATGGGTCTTGCACCCAGGCCGGTTGCCATCGGGTCACGAATCACCCCGCCGATGCCCGTGGCCGACCCGCCGTAAGGGTCAAGCGCCGAGGGATGATTGTGCGTCTCGACCTTGAAACAAATCGCCGAGTCCTCGTCAAACTCCACTACTCCGGCGTTGTCGGAAAAGACCGATATGCACCATTTCTTATCGAGGTCCTTGGTCGCCTTGAAAACCGTCTCTTTCAGCAGATTGTCAAAATGCACCTGCTCACCGTCAATTGTCATATCGACCGAGCTTTTCAGGGTCTTATGGACGCAGTGCTCGCTCCAGGTCTGGGCGATTGCCTCAAGCTCAACGTCCGTGGGCTCTTTAGCGAGCTGCTCATAGTATTTTTGAATGGTCTGCATTTCGACCAGATTCAGGAACAGGTCCTTTTCTTTGCTCAGGGCTGTCAGTCCGTCATCGTCAAGGTCGCGTATCGGCCAGTGCACAATCTGCAGCTCGTATGGTTTTAGATGCGGGCTTGGGGGCTCGGCCTCATCGCCGATTATCACGTCTTCAATGCAGTCGTTTGCAAGGACCTTCTTGGCGATCATATCGGCCTGGCTTTTGGTAATCTCACCAAGCAATACATACTTCCGGGCGGTTCGAACATTGTCGGCCCTAACACCCATATCGCCGATAGCAGCCATTACCGACCCGGCAACCGGATCGGTGACGCCGCTCTTTAGATGTACCTCAATCAAAGTCGCCTTGGCAAGCCCGGCCGGCGCTTTGCTCCTGCCCACATAATACTCTTCACAGACCGCGTCGCTCAGAAGCTCTTTCGCAACACGCCTGGCAAAATCATCGTCGAAGCCTGCCTCAATCAAAAAGACCTTGGCAGACTGAACCGCCTCGACCGAACCGATGCCCAGCTCCCTTATATCTTCCAGCACACTCTTGCCCTGCACATCGGAAAAGCCCGACCGATTAAGAACCTCAAACCTCCACTGTCTCACGATATTATTTCCTTAATTAAATTAAAGTGCCTAAAGTGAGCTAAAGTGAGCTAAACTGCCTAAAGTTATGACAGATTTCAGACTCACTTGCTGCCTTATACTTCGATATTCGATATTCCTTGTTCCGCCGTAAGGCGTCCTGCGGAGATATTCGATATTCAAATGCTCTTCTGTGCTATATTTGCACTTATATCGTTTGAAATTGTAGTGATGAAAGTTCTTCCCATGTGGCACGTGAGCTAATTCCAAGAAACTCAACCCCAACAACACGACCTTCGCTGTCGAAATCAAGGATTACACCCGGACGTACTTCTTCTGATTCAACTACTTTACTTTCATCCAGACGGAGATAAAGAGTATCACTTTCCTTATCAATTTTCAGTCTCATTACTCACCTGTATATTGCATCACGATATTAGTTCCTTCTTCTTTATTTTGTACTTTATTAGAGCCGCGCGTTTTTCTCTCGCTTTGGTGAGAAGGTATTCTATCCGCTTCTTATCCCGGCTTTTGATCGCCCTTTTGAGCTTCGAGAGCTCGCAGATGGTCTTATCTATCCCTCTGGCGATGTTGCCGCTGTTTGTCAGCAGTACGTCGGCCCAGATATTAACCGGACCCGATGCTATCCTTGAAGTATCCATAAACCCTTTGCCCGCGAGCTTAAGCTCTCCGCTGCTGTTGGCATTTATCAATGCCGCCGCCGCTATATGCGGCAGATGGCTTACGTTTGCGAAGATTCTGTCATGCTCTGCCGGCCTCATCAACTTCACAAAGCTGCCGAGTTCGCTCCAGAACTTCTTCAGGGTCTGCACCGCCCGGCGATTAGTCTTGTCCGTAGTCGTCAAAATACACATCGCATCTTCGAACAAATCGTCTCTGGCGAATTCAACGCCCCTTTGCTCCGAGCCGGCGATTGGATGCGAGCCGACATAGTGAACGGTGCTCGGCAGTTTCTTCGCCGCCCAGCGGTGCGGCAAAACCTTTGTCGAGCCGACATCGCTGACGATACAGCCACGGGGCAGCGCATCGGCGATCTCGCCAAAAACACCCTCGAAGGTGCAGATCGGGGTAGCGAGAATAACGAGGTCCGCCCCGGAAACGCTCTGCTTTATGTCGCCGACGATTTCCGTGGCCACCGCCAGTTCTCTCGCCTTTCGGCGGGTGCTGGGCCGATGTGTATAACCCACAACCTTTATGCGCGGAAAAGACCGCAAAACCGCCAGTGCAATTGAGCCGCCTAAAAGGCCCAGCCCTGCAACAGTTATTTGCCTTAAACACTTCAAAACCAAGACCTTATGAAAATGTACTCACGAAAAAGCTCGACTAAGAATTACTACGGCCGGGGCTAAATGTCAATTTTTTTCTTTGATTTATCCGGCCAAGATGATAACATATTCATTTAATAGTAAAACTACCGGCAGATGCAGTCGATACGAGCAAGAATCTGACATAGAAAGGGATGCCCGTTGTTTATGGGCAATTTTTTTGTAAACATTTTCGTCCGCTGCTTTTGGCCGGGCGAAATATTCTGATAAACAAAATGCCTAAAAACAACAATCTCAGCAATGGCGACCACCTTGACTTTGAGGAGAAAGTAGCCGCCCTCGATCGCCAGATGAACGAGCTTCGCAGGCTCAGCTCCATCAAGGGTATCAACTACTCTGCCGAAATTCGCCGCCTCCGCAGGGAACAGGTTGCCGAGCTCAAACGGTCCTATGCAAATCTGACCGCCTGGCAGACCGTTCAGGTCGCACGTCACCCGAAAAGACCGCTTCTTTGCGACTATCTTGACTTGATGGTAAAGGATTTCCGCGAATTGCACGGCGACAGATGCTTCGGTGACGACCGCGCAATCGTAACGGGCCTCGGCCAGATCGGCAGAGAAAGAGTGCTGGTGGTCGGACAGAACAAAGGCAAGAACACAAAGGAAAAGGTTGCCTGCAATTTCGGATGTCCCAACCCCGAAGGTTATCGCAAGGCATTGGCCAAAATGAAATTCGCCGAAAAGTTCGGCATCCCCGTAGTCACGCTCATTGACACCCCCGGCGCCTATCCCGGCATCGGCGCCGAAGAGCGAGGCCAGGCACAGGCCATAGCGGTCAATCTTGCCGAAATGTCACGCCTGAGAGTGCCTATAATTTGCATTGTTATCGGAGAGGGCGGCTCAGGCGGCGCTCTGGGAATAGGTGTCGGCGACAGAATGGCAATGCTCGAATTTGCGTACTATTCGGTGATATCACCGGAGGGATGTGCCGCCATATTGTGGCGCGACGGCTCCCAGGCCCCACAAGCTGCCGAGGCCCTCAAGTTGACCAGTAAGGACCTATGCAAGCTCGGACTTGTCGATACGGTTATTCCCGAGCCGCTCGGCGGCGCGCACCGGAGCCTTCACGACACCATTTATAATGTCGAGCAATACATCATCAAAACTCTGCGCGACCTCAAGCGTACAAAGATCGACAACCTGCTCGATAACAGATACAAGAAATTGCGGGCCATAGGCGCCGGCCCCACAGAAAAGCTCCGTCGCAAGACCCAGGCGGCTACAGATCGGATAGCCGCAGCGCTCAAGGCCATTCCGGCCAAACCAAAACGAGTCCCCGCCAAGGTCTAACAGCGTTCCGCCCTTGGTTGTGAAATATCTTCAAAATATGGGCCTCAAGCAGGCTCGGCGTGTATGAGGTTCCTGAAGGAGAGTAATTATGTCGAAAAAAAGACGCAACGCGGCAAACACAAAATCTTCAAACCCACGAGCCAAAGATAATAACCTCCTTACGCGGCGAAACTTCATCGCAGCCGCAGCCGGTGTAGGCGCAATGGGCCTGACCGCAAAAGGTGCAAACAAGCAAAAGGCCAAGGAACCAAAAATGCCCGTCTGGACCGGAGACCTCAAAAGCTCTGCAAAGCCCAGACCCGGCATTCCGAGAAAATCAAGACCCAACGGCCTTAACTTGATCGTTATCATCGCGGATACCTGGCGGGCCGATCATCTCGGGTGCTACGGAAGCACTCGCATAAAGACGCCGTTTCTCGATAAGTTTGCAAAAGAAGCGGTTGTGTTCGAGAACGCCACGGCCGAGGGACTGCCCACCATCCCCTGCCGAAGGGTATATCACACCGGCAAGAGCGTTCTTCCCGAGGCAAAGTGGCAGCCGCTCGCCGACAGCGACACAACTCTTGCCCAAGTCCTGCAGAAACACGGCATCACAACGGGCTTCATCGTTGACACATATCACCACTTCAAGCCGAATTACAATTTCCATCGCGGCTTTGATTCCTGGCATTGGGTGCGCGGACAGGAGACAGACAGATGGAAAAGCGGACCGAAGGAAAAATTCGACCCGAAAAAGCACATGCCCGCCCACCTATGGAGCGAGCGGTATGACAGAAATATGCGCCAGTACCTGATGAACACCCAGGACAGAAAAAATCAGGAGGACTACTTCTGTGCTCAGTCGTGCGGCGCAGCCGCCGATTGGCTCGAGCGAAACGCCAACGGCGGACCGTTTATGCTCTGGATCGATATGTTCGACCCCCACGAGCCCTGGGACGCCCCGCCGAAATTTCAAAAGATGTATCGCCACGAGTATCCTTACGAAAGATATTTATTCGGATACGGAGTCAGAAATGCCGACATTCGCCCCGACGATTTACCCGTCATCAGCGACCTTTACGCAGCCGAGGTAACATTCAGTGACTACTGCATCGGCCGCCTCTTGAAAAGAGTCGAACAATTGGGCCTGACGGACAATACAATCATCGCCTTCTCAACCGACCACGGCACGCACCTCGGCGAAGAAGGATGCGTCCAGAAAACCCCCGGCCTTCTAAACGCCTGTGTTACGCATATTCCATTAATCATAAAGCATCCGGATAAAAAGTTTGCCTCAAAACGCGTCGATGCGCTCGTCAGTGCCGTCGATTTTATGCCCACGTTCCTTGCACTGCAGGGAATTGACGATTACAAGAATATGGACGGACAGAATATGTGGAACCTGGCAACCGGCCGGGCACCCTCACTCCACGACAATGTTTACACGGTTTTCAACACATTCGGAGCAATACACAACCTCGACTGGCACTATTTTCAGAACATCAGGGGCAAAAACCCCGGCAAGGGGCCCTGCCTCTACAACCTGAAAACCGACCCCAGACAGACCAGGAACGTTATCAAGCAATTCCCAAAGGTCGCAAAAGATCTCAGAAGCAAATTGCAGAACCATCTCAAGATTGAAATACCTCCTCTGAAGTTGTAGTACTGTGCAACGGATGCAATGCAGAGCGTCATTGCGAGGAGCACACCGGATTCTCAGGAGGCATACAGAAGAAAGTAGCCCACGCACGTCATTGCGAAGGAGCGCAGCGACTGCGGCAATCTCAACCCTTACACTTCAAGAACCGGCTATTTTCGGCACATCCGGGAAATGGACAGGTGAGATTGGGATATCGTACGACCGAGAAAAATCGTTCGGGGCCCCAGAGGTCCAAATTACCCCCCGGCTGCCCTGATTTGGCCCTCTGCCCAAACGATTTTTCTCTCCAGACAACTCGAAGGCCCTGACCTGCAACGGCCACCTACTCATTAACCGGATGAAGCCTATTTTGTTAGGAGGAGCGGAGCGACGAAGCAATCTCAATCTTGCGAAGATATGAGATTGCCACGCCCCCCTGCCGTTTTACTTCGCAAAAACGAAGCAGCGGTAAATCTTCGCCGAGACGCAAAATAGTCTTGGCGCTCCTGCCGGTTTGGGTTATCCTGTTGGCGCCAAATTGTAGCTATGGGCTCTTGAAGGTGAGTTTTGGACAAAATCTTGACTAACTTCAGCCAAAAGGGAAAGGAGTACTAAAATGACCAAGCAGACGCCCGTTCTCACATTTCTGCTCGCATCGTCTCTCGCACTGACGTTCGCGGGCTGCAACAAAGGCACGCACAAAGCCGAGGTGGAAAATCTCAAAGCCGACCTGGCGAGAGTCGAAAGTGAAAGAGACAGCCTGAAGAAAAAAGTGGACACTGTCACGAAAGACCGCGACCAACTGAAAGATAAAATCGACGAGCTTACCACCTCCCGCGACCAGCTCGAAAGACAGGTCAATAGCCTCACTACTTCGCGCGACCTGTTGCAAAAGCAGGTGGGTGAGCTCACCAAGGCGCGGGACCAAGCTGTTACCAAGGCACAAAATACCCAGACCCAGATAGACGACCTTACAAGTCGCTTACAGGACGCCACGCAGAGAGTCAGTCAGCTCGAGGGCCAGCTCAAGCAGGTGCAAGCAGCCCTCAAGGATTTGCAGGAAAAACTCAACTTGTGACGATGACTCTATCCGGCGGCCGCGATTTCGCAGATTGGAGCCGGCCGTCCCGTTTTGCCTCGGATTTATTGTGTGATAATCTGCGGATTGTCCGGCAGGCCGCTTCTAACAGCTTCGTCATCTGTGCGGTCGTCAGGACATCCCGACCCTGTCTTGTTCGTCCTGCTCGGCCTGGGGGGATAGATGTTGATGGGACTTGTTAAGAATCCGAACTATGCATAATCTCCTGACAAAACTTTTTGCTTTTCTCTTCAATCTGTTCCAGAAGTTTACCTGCGGCTCAAACAAGCTCTCAACAACCAGGCCGGACATCTTCAAAGAATACGCTGAGCAGGGCCGAAATATCTTCGCCTTTTGGCACAGCAGACTCTTTTACCTCGTATATTACTATGCCAAAACCGTTAAGAAAAGAAAGGTCTCCATACTCGTAAGCATGAGCAAGGACGGCGACTACGGCGTCGCGCTCGTTCGCAAATTAAAGCAGAATGCCGTAAGGGGATCGACAAGCAGGGGTGGACCCAAGGCAATGCGAATGTTGGCCGAGAGGGCCGCCGCCGGCAACAACCTCGCAATAACACCCGACGGACCCAGAGGACCCGCTTTCAAAGTAAACGAAGGCATAATTAGACTGGCCCAATTAACCGGATCGAGAATCATTCCGGCAAGCTATCAGGCAACACGTAAAAGACGGCTAAAAAGCTGGGATGGCTTCATAGTCGTTAAACCTTTCGGGAGAGTCCACCTGGCGTTTGCAGAACCGATGCAGATTCCGAGAAATGCCGCCCCTGATGAAATTGAAACATACCGAAAAGAACTGGAGGATACCCTGCATGAATTAGACCGAATATGCGCCGATGAGCTGGGCCTCAACAGAGAGTAAGGCTGATCTCCGTCGTTCCCGGAAAGCTTGTGCTCGTCTCCGCTTTTGGAGGGGCAAGCTCGTCCACGCGAAAGCCGGGAACCGCAGGCTAAATATTTAGCCCCACGTTTTACGTGGGGGTGTCACTAACAAATTCAATTTTGACATAATACCAGGAGTTTTGCAAAACTTCACATAGTACTAAGCCTTGTTTGAAAGGGTGGATTATGAAAACGACAGTTACACTCATCCTAATCGCAGTGATTCTATTCTTTGTCGCCGGCTGCGGCCCCGGCCAGCCGTTCGAGATTGAAAGCACACATACGCTCCAGTCTGCCGTAACGGCGCAGGTAGCCTCGGCCGACTTGTGGTAGAGCTTTCACGCCTGCCGCATCGCTTCGATGAATTCGCCTTCGTCACGTGCACCGGCGATTCCTTGCGATGCCTCTCGGCAACATTCAATTGAGATGCGCTCCTGCGCCTTGCGATACTAACAGCCCCTCTTTCACCGTGCTTGTTGTATCTCTTGGCCGGGTGCATTACGCTCACACGGTGAGGTCCGCGCGACCGCCCGATGAGCTGCTGCACATCGCAAATCAGCAGCAGGCCGGGTACGCCTGGTGAGGAAATGATCCTATAACTGCAATACCCTAATCAGAATGTAAATGCTGTCCATGCGTTGTTGAACTGTTACGGAAATACACTTGCCAATAGATGTTAGGGCATAGTGCCTTCGAGCCATTGTCGAGCGAAGATAGTAAAGTCTCTGAAGTCGATGATAGCATCAGGATAAAGGTCTTTCTCAGCCATTGGCACGGGCTGCAGCCACGTGGACACTAATTTTCCCAAGTCCGCCCAATCAACTTCATCATCACCAGTCAGGTCTCCGACAATAAACTTGCCAAGGTTAGGGTCGCTTTCAACCGAAAGTCCTTGCACTACAATGCACGAATTTGGCTCTGCGTAATTCGGCTCTCCATAAGTGATTGCAAGGACATAGTTGCCAGATAAAACGTCTGAGAGATCCAGTTCAAGGTCATATCGGCCACTGTGGCGGTCTAATCCGGCAAACGGTTCAGTCGGCTCGGCAGTGAACAGCTCGGAGGCAATTCCCCCATCTATATGAAAAACGTTCGCGTCGCCAACGAGCATGAACTCTACACAAGTATTTGACAAATCGGTCCCCTCGGACCAGTAAGCATCGACGTGAGCCAGAATGCTATTGACGTCGGGCACAAGATAGATCGGCACAAAAACTCCGGAGACTGGCGAATTTGCGTCAATCGGCAATACTACTACTCCCGTATCGTTTACTGAATTGCTTTCGCCAAAAGATTCTGCAGTGTAAACCGGGCCGACAACGAAGGCTTCGGTCTCCGCCGCCTGAAGCAGAGAACTAGCCAGAGCCTGAGACAAATCCATATCGTTGGGAGATGGGTCAGTTCCAGTGAAGATCAGGGGCTCAGTTCCGGGGGGGCCTTGTATTTTTAGTTCATACCCCAGAATCCCTGCATAGCTTTCGGCGGCTCCCTTTGCCTCGGCACGAGTTCCGAGGTCGAGTCGGACAGTTACGGGCTCACCGACAGGCAAGGTTAGAACCTCTGGAGTTGACCGAGCCACTTGCCCGTAGGAGTCGTAAAGTCCAGACTTCAAGGGGTCTGCTCCCGGCCAGCCTGCAAAAAGCGGCGGCAGACTACCCAGCGGAGTTCCGTATTGGTCCTCAAACCTTACATTCGCATACACCCACGCCTTGAGTGAAGAATCTTCTGGCAACAGAGATACCCCGACGCCGTGAAGCTCCAACTTCTCAGCTCCCAGATTCCAGAAAAGGCGTACAGTGTGGACCTCAGCCCCCACCTTGATTTCAGGAATCGAAGTCTTAACGATGGTTTGCAGGGTATTCAGGAAATTGATGAACCACGCTATCTTGTCTTCTTTTGCAAGGCCGAGGCATCGCCAAACATAGTACAGGCAAACGGCGAAGTCCTCTTGGAGTTTACCAGGGTCACTGGCGTGATACTCGAAAACCGCCGAAGATTCTGTTGCGAGTTGCCGCCAACGCCACTGCCGAGTACCATAATCGGCCTCAAAAACGAGAAAGCCTACAGAAGGGTCAATTACCTGACCTAGCCTACTCCATTGCCCTTTTTCCTTACGACCAGCAAGAACCACACCTTCCTCACTTAAATCGGTCCATCCAACATTAGTCTCTAATGTATTGCCGAATATGTAGTTCTTTGAATCGCCGAGCACGCGAGTGAAAGGCACCTCGTACCTGAGAGGGTCCAGAGTGTTCAAGAGGTTGACGCTTATCGCACTCCAGAAGTAGAAATCTGTGAAAAATCCATCAGTTGTGCTATAGATGTTGTCAATTGCAAGCGGCTCCTTCAGAACAAGAAATCCGGGAGGTGGACCCGTGAGGAAAGGGATGTAATCGACGGTTGGTCTGTCCGAATCATCGAAATGATGTGTTATCTTGTCTTCTATCTCATTGGCATCGTTGGTGCCCCACCAGTTGTGTTCGGCAACTAACGTATCATTAGGATCACCATCAACCGTCAGGTGAAACGAACCTGAAAAGTCGTTTCTCCGGAGGACCTGATGGGAAAGCTGCACCGAATAGAAATACAAGTTTCCGGCTATCGAACTGTTTGTGATTCTAACCACACCCACACCATAAACATACACGTCAAGGCTCGAATGTGCAAAGTTCACCCCATCGGCTATCAGAGTACCGCCGTTTTTGACTTGAATATCGTAATGAGTGTTGCCACCCTGCTGGAGTTCCACACCAGACGCAATAGTCAGGGTGGCCCCAGGATTTATGTAGAAATAATAGTTCAGTTTGTAAGGCAGACCATC
>DAOWID010000039.1 GCA_030641115.1 Planctomycetota bacterium
ACAATGGAACATAGCATGCCTCCCACAAAATGGGGGTTGAGAAGTCTGGGTGGTTTTACATCATTCGTGTTGCGCCAAAAGGAGCGTCCTAGTTCTGGTGTTCTCCGTTTCCTTGCTGGTCGTTGTCCGGTGGGAATAATCCTGTCTGTTTTGTCAGTGTTGGCATTCATGAGCTATTGCTTGGAAGCTCACGGAAGCTCTCTTGTGGGTGCGGATATCCCCGAGAATGTCATGACAAAGGCAAGTTCTATCTCGCCCGGGCAGCTTAGCGATATCTTGCGTACTCGCTCCACAGAGGAACAAGTGGAACAACCTGTAGAGCAACCAGTGGAGCCAGAAACTGATACCGTTCAAGGCCAAGAAGAACAGAGGCTGGCAAAGAAAGAAGATCTGTCACCTATTGAGCTGTTACTCTCTGGCCAGATTCCTGGCGTTGTATCAACGCGCTTGACTCAGTTTGGGTACAATGTTTTTCGAGGGCCGGTGTCCACATTTGCTCCCATAACGAATGTGCCGGTTGGGCCGGATTATGTTGTCGGACCAGGTGACAGTTTCACAGTAACGCTATGGGGTAGGGTCAGCGCCCAATATCCGGTTATATTAAACCGAAACGGCGAAATTGTCTTGCCTGAAGTAGGTGTCTTGAACGTATCGGGTATGACACTGGATCGATTGGAGGATTATTTGTACGATCAATTCTCGCGCAAGCATACGGATTTCAAGATGGCTCTTACTATGGGCAGGCTTCGAACGATTGTGGTGTATGTCGTTGGCGAGGCGCTGACACCCGGTAGCTATACGCTGAGTTCCCTCTCGACTGTTATGAATGCCCTTTTTGCTGCAGGAGGGCCGTCAAAGAACGGAACGCTGAGAAATGTTCGACTGTTGAGGAACAGACAAGAAGCTCTGACGATCGATCTCTACGACTTTCTATTAGGTGGTGACAAAAGTAGCGATGTGCGTCTGGGAAACGGGGATACGATTTTCATTCCGCTGATTGGTCCGGTCGTTGGTGTAGCGGGAAATGTCAAACGGCCTGCGATTTACGAAATGTCCGAGCCGATGACTCTGGCTGAGGTGCTGGATTTAGCAGGGGGAGTAACCTACGCGGGGTGGTTACAACGAGTGCAGGTTGAAAGAGTCGATAATCACAAGAGACGCATTGTGGCCGACTTTGACATTTCTGAGAGAGCCGATGTAAGCAGAGAGAAGCAAGCGACAGATACCATTGTTCAAGACGGCGACATCATCAAAGTCTTTCCGGTATCAGGTCTTGAGCAGAATGTTGTTTATCTTGAAGGGCACGTAGTCAGGCCCGGCAAATATGAGTTAAAACCTGGGATGCGACTTAAAGACGTACTTAAATCTTATGACCAACTGCAGCCACAGGCGAATCTGGAATATGGCGAAATCGAAAGACTTGTTGAGCCGGATTTCCATCCTATAGGTATTTCGTTCAACGTGGGAAAAGTGCTCGAAGGAGATGAGTCTGAGAACGTAGAGTTGGCCCGATTTGACACGATCCGTATTTACCGCTGGGATGAGAAGGGCAAGCGAAGTGTTACCGTCTCGGGGCTTGTTTATCACCCGGCTGAATACCGTTTTATTGCCGGTATGAAGTTGAGCGAACTGATAGATGCCGCAGGCGGTCTTGCGAAGAACGCGTATCTGAGAACGGCCGAGCTTACTCGCAGACACATAAGCCAAAGTGGGATGCAAACTGAGAAAATCGATATCGACCTTGAAAAGGTGCTCGCTGGAGTTCCTGAGCACAATATTACTTTGCAGGATTATGACTACTTAGTAGTCCGGCCTATACCAGAGCTTGAGTTTGACCGAACGGCGACTATATCTGGAGAGGTAATGTTTCCCGGCGCATATCCGATACGAAGGGGAGAAACTCTGAGCTCACTCATAGAAAGGGCCGGAGGATATACTGAACGAGCGTACCTTAAAGGTGCAGTGTTTACCAGAGAAAGCGCCAAAGCTGTCCAGCAACAAAGGATGGATCAGCTTATGCAACAGATAGAAGAGACTATTTTAGTCGACACGGACCGGGCGTTGGGTGGTGCTCTGGATGCTGAGGTGGCTCAGACTCGGCAAATGGCGCTTCAGGCAAAAAAGGAAATTCTCAGCAAGATCAGAGCTGCCAGGATAGATGGAAGGGTTGTTATAAGGCTAACCTCGCTGGATGATTTCAAGAGATCCAAATATGATTTGGAATTGGAAAAGGGCGATCAATTGGTGATTCCTGAAACTCCGGGTATTGTGACTGTTGTTGGAGAGGTTTTCAATCCCACTGCAATGCTTTACGAAAAGGACAGGACGGTCAGCCACTACCTGCGCAGGGTTGGGGGATTAACCAAGGAGGCCGATAAGAAACAATTGAGTATTGTTAATGCGGACGGCTCCGTAATCAGCATCGCACAGAGACACCCTGGCAAAGTCTCTTGGGATTCTGAATCCCATCAATGGTTTTTTGGAGGGTTCATGAACATTAAGTTGGATCCGGGTGACACGATTGTTGTACCGAGGAAAATGGACAGATTCTTCTGGCTTAAGTTTACGAAGGACATAACACAGATATTGTTCCAGACAGCAGTAGCTGCTGGCGTAGTACTTGCCCTGTAATCTATCAGGGATTCTTCGTTATGGATGATATTCAAAACCAATCTTCGAACAATGATAAGCAACAGGACATGGTTGAAGAGGATGAGATAAATCTTCTTGATTATCTGCGGGTATTGTGGAATTACCGCAGGATGATAGTATTGATTTGCGGCCTTGCCGTGGTAACGACGGCAATTTACAGCCTCTTGTTGCCGAAAGTCTATTCGGCTACCGCTTCAGTCGTGCCCCCAACGGAGATTCTGCAAAGAGAGTCAGAGCTAGCCGGGGGATTGGGAGTGGAGCAAAGCTCTATACTCCGCAAAGCTATCGGTGTTACGAGTATTGCGAATATGTACGCCGGCATTCTCGAGAGCCGAGCTGTTGTCGATGCTATCATCGACAGATTCGATTTGATGAAGGTGTACGAAGAGAGAGAATACAAGTCCAACGTCAGGAAAAGGCTGAGAAAGAACACCACTATTAAGATTTCAGACGAAGGCATCCTCAGTGTAACAGTGGAGGATAGAGACCCCAACAGAGCAGCAGATATAGCTAACGCCTATGTGGAGGAGCTCGACCAGCGGAACAGACTACTGTCATCGGGCCAGGCAACCAGCAAGAGGATTTTTCTGGAGAATCGATTGAAGGAAATAGAGCAAGAGCTCACTAAAATTGAGGACCTGTTAAGTAGAGAAAC
>DAOWID010000100.1 GCA_030641115.1 Planctomycetota bacterium
AACCGTTCACGGGGCAAATGTGCCGTTTTATGTCATTGCGAGGCCTTTTTCAAAGGCCGTGGCAATCTCAATCGTTACATTTTGGATTGCTTCGTCGTAAAACTCCTCGCAATGACCGCACAAACGCAACTTATACCCCGTGAATGCTTACTCCAAATTTTCAGCCATCTGATGCATCCAGCCTAACGTAAGAGGTAAGTAGAATCGCCGGATCATATACTGCCAGACTTCCTGACTGTCCTAGGGCTTCGTCAAATTTAGCGACAACGGCCAATTGCCTAAGCGTCATCTCGGCTATCTCGTCGGTATCAATATCCTCCCACCTGAGCACAATTTGCATCGGGACGCCATCAATCGTTATAGCATACGCCTCGCTGTGCAGCGGGGCGCCACTACCCTTACCTTGACCCTCAGTGAAAAACTGGGGTATTGAAATGGATGAGAAGCCCAGTCCCAAGGTGGTTGGGTCGTAGTCGTCTGAGCCTCCGGTGCTTTTCCAGTCTTCCAGCAGTAACTGCCCGGTTCTGGTAGCAATGATTTGGGCGCGAGCTACCCTTGCCTGCCTGGCGGCATGGTATTGGTAGCCCAATGCACCGACGGCAGCTATGGCTAGAACGACCGTAGCCACCATCACCTCAAGCAGCGTATGTGCCGTCGGCGACTTTGCCTGCTTAACAACCATAATCATTCCTTACGTCGATAAAAGAGCGTATGTCTTTAATAATGAAGGTAGCTATGGCCTAAATGACCATAGCTGCCATCATCTTAACGAGAAAAGATACCCTTCGGACTTGCTGGGCTAAACAGTCTATTACCACTCTTTGCCCGGACTCAACATCTGAACGGTGGAGCCCAAAGCTACCCTGCCGACATTACGGACCCGTACTTACCGACCAGTCGCTGGCTGCATTCAGGGTTCCAGTGCCGGACGGTCCGCCGGATTTCGTTGACGTAACTGTCACAATGCAGGAAGGTGGGTCAGCCACCACAGTGCTGACTGTATAGTCCACCTGGTTGAAATACTTTCCGGCAAGGTCACTGCTGGCGAAGCCTAAATTCTCATAGATTGATTGTGTATCAAGCGTGCCCTCGATGTCGGTGTAGGTCCAAGTCGGTCCTTTCTCGGCGATGTAGGCCCGGACGGCTGATTTGATGGCACCTGCTGATGCGTTGGCCTCGGACCACTTTGCTTGGTCTATACGGCCTCGCATAATTGGAACCGCCACGGCAGCCAGGATGCCGACGATCAAAATTACCACCATCAGCTCAACAAGTGTGAAACCTTTTCTGCCTTTCATTTTTGACACCCCCAAAAAAAATGTACAGAATTTCGATTCTGTGATATCGCGAATCTGACGTCAGATTAACAATCGACCAAATTCATTAGCGACTATAGTTGAAATCCAAATTGGAACCGAAAGGCCGTAAGACTCGTGAATTTCAGGCCTGTTCTCGATCTCCGGGCCTTCCGTCTCTTGCTGCTTACGTTACCCTGCTATGTCCGACATTGTAAAAATTGGCAGATATAGCGCCAATACTACCACCGATACGATTGCGCCAACGATCAGAATCATTATCGGCTCCAGCAGGCTCATGACGGTCGTTATCGTCTCGTCAACTCTTCGTTCGTAATAGTTGGCGGTTCTTTCCAGAACCGTGGAAAGTGAGCCGCTTTCTTCTCCCACGCGTACCATATGCACCACCATGTTAGGGAAGAATCCTGCTGAAGCCATGCTCGAAGACACGCTGGAGCCACCAACAATATGTTCTCTAGCTCGTACTATCGCCGATTTAATAACGTCGTTGCTTGTCATTCTAGAGAGGACATCAAATACCTCAAGAACGGAAACGCCCGCGGCAAGCAGTGTGGCCATCGTCTTGCAGAACACTGCTACAAATGCTGCGCTGGATACCTTACCTGACAAAGGTACCGCCAGAGCGATTCTGGAATATAAAGAGTGGCCTGCTCTGGTCTTGGAGACTAATACCGCTGATGTCGTCAAAAAAACGAACGAGCCGACGATGTAGGCCAAATTGTGACACAGCGCATCATGAAACCCCATAAATGCCCTTGAAAAGGCGGGCAGCTCTCCACCGAGTTCGTCAAATATGACGCGAAATCGAGGGATTATAAAAGTCATTATGAAGATAACCATTAGCATGATGAATGAAAATATGAAAACAGGATAGGTGATTGCACCTTTAATCTTCTTCTTCAGTCGATCGCGATTTTCAAAATATTCCGTAAGTCTACTCAGCGCCGCCGAAAGATTACCGCCGGTCTCACCGGCCAATATAATGGCGCAGGAGAGCTGATTGAAGAGCTTTGGAAATCTCGCAATGCTCTCCGAGAAAGGTTCACCTTTTTGTATTCTTTCCGTGACTTGCTGAAGAACTTCCTGAAGCTGGATATTTTCTGTGTCTTTAGCAATCGTATTCAGAGCTGCTGCAACCGGAACTCCCGCTCCTACCATTGTGGTCAGCTGCGAACAAAACGCTACCAGATCGCCGGATTTGACACGTCTTTGGGATCTTCGCCGGCTTTTCCCGGCACTCTCAGACACCTCATCGACAGATACAGGGGTCAAGCTCTGTTGGCGGAGCCACCCGAGCGCATCTTGTGCGGAAGCAGCCTCTGTAAGTCCTTCCTTTCGCACCCCCGACCAGTCCCGAGCGATATATCTGTAACTCTTCATCTACCAGCCCCATCTGATGTGTCGTACTATGTACCTCGCCGCAGTTATTTGCGCAATGTACCTTTGGCGAGATGTACAAGAGACAACATCGGCATCTTAAGAACACCGGTTTAAGAAATCCGATGACAACTCGGTAGAGTCCGAGCCACGGGTTGTGCCGGAAGCTTCGTCGATCGTCGTTTATAGACAGAAAATGAGGGTTCTTAAAGGCCCTGCTGAGCCTTTGGTCTCACTGTGTTTTTTTTCGCCAAGATCTGTGCTGGTTCTACGTTTCTATATGCTCGAACACGCTACCCTAAGAACCTCCTCGGCAGTGGTTAAGCCCTGTGAGAGCTTACTTACCCCACTTTTGAGTAACCCCCCGTATCCTTTCTGGCGTGCCGCTGCTCTTATCTGGTTCTCACTCCCACTCGCAATTATCTTTTCGGATATATCGCTATCTACAGGCAGGAACTCAAATATAGGCAATCTGCCAACGTAACCTGTTCCTGTACAGGCCTTACAACCGCGGCCCTGATAAAAGACAGCATCTCTGGCCTGCTCTGGAGGAATCTCCAAACGCTGAAGGACCTCCTCATTCAACTTTATGGGCTCTTTGCAGCGACTACAAATTCGTCTTACCAGTCGCTGGGCAACGACCAAGTTCAATGTGGAAGCCAGCAAATATGGTTCAATCCCCATATAGACAAATCTGCTTATCGCACTGGGTGCATCGTTCGTGTGAAATGTGCTCAGCACCAAGTGGCCTGTCAAAGATGCTTTTATCGCTATTTCAACCGTTTCTTTGTCTCGGATTTCACCTATTAAGATTATGTCGGGATCCTGCCTCAAAATTGCTCGCAAGCACATGGCAAAATCGAGGTAAATTTCCGGCTTGACTTGAATCTGGTTGATGCCTGCGAGACGATACTCCACAGGGTCTTCCACTGTTGTAATATTCTTAGTTGGATCCTTTAGGTAATTAAGCGCCGAGTACAATGTCGTACTCTTACCGCTGCCTGTCGGCCCAGTGACAACTATGATTCCATGGGGCTGTGACAATGCAGCCTTGAACCCTTCGAGCAGTTCGGGCTCAAATCCAAGTTTCTCCAGGTCGTGGCTTACACCTGATGCGTCTAGAATTCGCATCACGACTTTCTCACCATATATTGTCGGAATTACCGATACCCGAACATCTACATCCCTGCCAGCAGTCTTAATTTTGAACCGGCCATCCTGCGGTAGTCTTCGCTCGGCAATATTCATCTCCGAAAGAATCTTTATTCTGGCGACTATCGCAGTCTGCATTCTTTTGGCTGGCGGGACGACTTCTCGAAGGATGCCGTCAACTCGTATGCGAATCAACACTGAATTTTCCTGAGGCTCTATATGAATGTCACTTGCTCTACTCTTAACCGCCTGCCTCAACAGCAAGTCAACAAAACGAATTACAGGTGCTTTGGTCGCAGCCACCTCGGTGTCCATATTTCCTTCTTCGAGGTCTTTTGTGAGTGGGTCTTTCTGCTGCTCTTCTTCACTAGCTTCGAGCTGTACTATGTCGCGGAGCCGCTGTTCTTCAACGTCAGAACCGTGATATACCAACTCTATCGCGTGGTGAATTTCCTTAGGCGAACCGACGACGGGTTTAATCGGACGGTCCAATTTCAAGGTGATTGTGTCTATTGCGATAACATTGAGCGGATCAGCCATCGCAACGATGATTCTGTTGTTCCTCTCCTCAACGACTAGAAGGCAAAATCGCCTAGCGATGCCCTCAGGCAAAGTCCGAGCGAGATTCACATCTATGTCGCTGATGTCACCGAGATTGATATGCTCAAGCGAAAGATATGCAGCCAGGGCACTAGCGACGTCTTGGTCACTCAGGAATTCCAGTCGAGTCAATATTTCACCAAGTCGGCCACCGTGCGCGCGCTGTTCGATCAGCGCTTCGGGCAATTTGCCAGGGTCTAACAGACCTTTAGAAACAAGAAATTCACCGAACAGAAGATCGACTTTTGCTTTTGCTGCAGTGGTGCTATACATAGGCTACACACGCCCCATTCGATTACCTCTACTGATCATAGCAATTCGTCACGTCCGGACCAAGACAAAACGCAGGGAGCCAAGCAACGATGATTTCGCTTTGTCTGCTTAATTAAGAGTAAGAAATTGCATGTATACATACTGCCCATTTCCCTGAGGTTCTGCTATTTAGAATATAACTACAAAAGCTATCAAACCAAATCGTGGCTCTATTTTAAAGGGCCACATCTCGAATACGTTGGTACAAACACACGAGATAGATAAGTGAAGGGCCTTGTAAAAAGGTACACTTTCACAAGATTTGGGTATTCTTTATAGGACTTCCACTCCAGCTTGCCTGGATCAGCCGGTCTCACTTAAGTTCAAAGGAAGAATATGGCAATCTCTTTGTCGCATTGGAAAACGGAAATCTTGCCTGCGCAATGACCCCAAGAACGCAACTTATACGCTGTGAACGGTTACGATTCTTTTTCATTCGACTTCGTTGGGGACGAGCTTCTGGCTGCTTGGGGGGGTTGGGGGGCTTTGAAATTGGGTTTGATTGGGTTTGTTTTCCGGAAGGCTCCGGAGGGGTAGATTTTCGTAATCCTTTGTTAGTAGTGAGGTTGCGTTCATTTTGGCCTTTTCGGAAATTGGGTTTGTTTGGGTTTGTTTGGGTTTGTATTGGGTTTGTTTTCACACAGTTTACAATTGGCAATATTTTCATAATCCTTTGTTATAATAGCGGTTACGTTCATTTGAGCATCCTGCAAATTGGGTTTGTTTTGCATAAAAGAGCTGATTTGTAGAGGGTTCTCGACAATTGTAGAGGAAGCCGTGTCCAATTTACTATTGTCTATTGACGATTGACTATTGACCATACCTGATTTTGCTGTCTCCTGTGTCCTGCCTGCTGTTTCCTTTCGCAGTACTATTATGATTCTATTCAATTTAGTTAGATATATATTATACA
>DAOWID010000418.1 GCA_030641115.1 Planctomycetota bacterium
CAGAGTTCCGACTCAGCGGGCAGGATTCACCTTAATAGAACTTTTGGTCGTGATAGCTATCATTGCGCTACTGATGGCGATACTCATGCCCGCGCTGGCACGTGTAAAGAAGCAGGCAAAGGCCGTCGTCTGTCAGGCAAACCTCAAACAATGGGGCACCATATTCGCAATGTATACGGACGACAACAACGGCTACTTCCCAAGGCGCATGAGCGATTCCGGCCGATGGATGGACTCAGTGCGGGAATACTACGGCAGCGAGCCAAAGTTTCGCCTCTGCCCAATGGCGACCAAGATTGCAAATCCAGGTGGAGCTTCAGAAACAGTGACAGTGGGAGGAGACAAGTATACGGCCTGGGGCATGCTAACAGCCACCGGCGGACGAACAGAAGGCGATTTCGGCAGCTACGGCATAAATGGCTGGGTCTATCTGCCGGGAGTGGACCCACTCTACGGAAAGCCGGCTGAGTTCTTCTGGAGGTCTGCTCACGTCAGAGGCACGACCAATATACCGCTGTTCTTGGATTGCTGGTTCTGGTGCGGCTGGCCGGAACATACCGATAGCCCGCCGAGCTACGATGGCGAGAAATGGGCAGGTGATGCAGATTCAATGCAGCGTTTCTGTATTGACCGCCACCAACATGCAATAAACGCCGTCTTTCTTGATTACTCAGTCAGCAAAGTCTGGCTCAAGCAACTCTGGCGGCTCAGGTGGAGCAAGAGATTCGATATCAACGCTCCCCTACCGCACTGGCAATCCGAAGCGCCCTGGATGAAACACTTTAAGGCCGACTGAGAATAACCGGCGTTCAAAGCAGAACGTCTCAACGGTGGGTAGAAAAAGCAGTTTCTTCGTGTCGCACGTTGTCCGCTCTCATTGGGGTATTGAGATGAAATCCCAGACTTTGCCTTGAGCATATTTTTCCACTTCCGTCAGGCGAATTGCGGGTTCGAACTTCGCATCCTTCTGAAGCAATCTTGGTCGAGGCCAAACAAAAGCGGTTTCGATAAACATCTTGCGGGACTCGCGAAAAAAAGATTCCATTTTGATTTCTATTTGAACAGGCTCAGCAGAATCTTGAGTAGGTGGCATAACCAGGCGTAATCCACCACCCAAAACCGGCCTGCCCAAGTAGCTGAAATCCTCCGGCTTTTGCCCAAGCCGCTCCTCCCACAAGTATTTGAAGGCATGGTCTTCACAGCTATATAGGTGGCGAATAGTCACACCACATCGCAAAATCTGACATTCTTTTTTGATGAACATTTCCCGATACGCGTTGCAGACGACGTCAGCCTCCTTACAAAAATACTCAAGGCTGTGGGCAGGTCTGTCCGAACTGACCATAACACTTGACACTCGTGGACCCACTGACGCAATTTGGACCTGCAAAGCAGATGGCTCCTTTCTGACAAGCGTGAAATCGCGCACCCCTACGGATGTTTGAGGGAAATCCAATTGATTTTCTGCCAGCGCCTTCTGGAAATCCAGCCGGTGCATCGTATCAGATGGCCATTCACTTGCGATGGTATAGCCGACACTAAAAAAGATACTCTGCCGACTGTCGCGATTCAGATTTCCCATTTGATGTTACCCACCTAAATGATCGCTGTTTTGTGCCTGTGGCTGTGGCATTCGATATTGACTGCCACCGGCAGCGATGCAATATGGCACGGAGCGGTTTCGACTAAACACGCCAAAGCGGTAGTATCGCCGCCAAGCCCTTGTGGACCTAAACCCAGCGCGTTAATCTTCATAAGTAAATCAGCCTCAAGCTTAGCGTAAAACTCATCGCGGTTTCTCCGGCCCAGATCACGCAATAGCGCCTTTTTACTCAATAGACAGCTCAGTTCAAAATCACCACCAATCCCCACACCCACAACAAACGGCGGACAGGCGTCCGCACCAGCCTCCGTGACAACATCAACAATCCAATCGATTATCTCTTCTTTTTCCGCCGTGGGCTTGAACATCCTGAACTGGCTCTTGTTCTCACAGCCGCCACCCTTGGTCATAACAGTCAGCTTCAACTTCTCACCTGGAACAATCGTATGATGAATTATAGCAGGCGTATTGGAACCCGTGTTCTTCCGTCCATTCAGGGGGTCTGCGACAACGCTTTTTCGCAGATATCCTTTTTCATAGCCGGCCCTAACGCCTGCATTGATCGCATCGAACTACGGCACCTGCCGCTGGCCGGCAGTGCATTTGACCACAACCTCAGCACCCTGCTCCACAAATACTACCGCAAGCCCGGTATCTTGGCACAACGGCACTTTTTCAGCCGTTGCTATGCGGGCATTTTCAATGAGCTGATTCAATATTCTCACCGCCCGTGGGTTGGATTCATGCTGGGCCGCTTTCTCAAGGAGAGCTAAGACATCATCGGGCAGCTCATGGGCCGCCGCCACACAAAGCGATTCAACCGCCTCAGCAACCTTGTCAAAATCAACGTACCGCACGATAGTCAAGATTAATAACTCTCTCAAAACATAATGAGTCATTCTGAGCGCAGCGAAGAATCTCTTATTTCAGCGGACCAGACCCTTCGCTTCGCTCAGGGTGACAGTCTTAGAATGGTTCCCAATAACTCTTACTTGTCCGACACGTTAAGCTCAAAAGTCTTATATGTCGTGTTGCCAACGTCATCCCTGATTCTAAGTGCGAGTATATGCTCGCCGGCTTTTAATTCTTCAATCACAATAGTAAAATTCTCATCCGTAGTATCATAAACCAGGTCGTCCGGCATAGCAGCAATCCAATCGGCGTTGCTGTCAACCGTATAGTGCAGTTCGCCTATTGCGCTGAGCTCATCGGATGTCTGCACCTTTAGCGTTATGGTTTTCCCATTTTTCTCGATAGAATGCTTTCCAATAACCGGTCCGGTGTTATCGACTACTACCGGCTCACTGATTCTGCTGCCCGTTAACTTGGTCGTGCTGGTATTGCTGCGTTCATCGCTCGCGATTACCCGAATCTCGTATCGGCCATCTTCAACAGTCTTTCCATCCCAATCGAAGCTGCCTGCTTCGAGCTCGTCTTTCAGCTCAATCCAGCCTGCCCTTCCGACCTTCCTGAAATCTATCCTGTAGATCAGCTTGTCGCCGTTGTCGTCTTTAGCCTTATAGCCGATTTTGAACACGCCTGTCTTGCCGGTCGCGGCAATTCGACCGACCAGAACCGATTCCACTTTCGGAGGCAAATTTGGTACGGTACTGGCAACAGCAACCTCCCTTATAATCGGAGTCTCACGACCATCTTCGCTTTGTAACACAAGTTTATATTGGCAGAACCGGCCGAGCGGGCAGCGCAACTGTATCGGCTTTGTCACCTCCGTTAGCTCGGTCCAGCCCGAGAATGTCGGATCATTGACATCCTTAACGTTTCCACTCCGAGAGGCCACCAAAACCTTGCACCCTTGTGGAACATCGGCCTCGATTTGCAGCTTGCCCCACTTCGCCGGCTGACCAGCATCGATAAGGTCGGAAGTGTAAGTCCCCTCAGAAGCGAAAGTCTTTGCCAGCCTTATCAACTTCGCAGGATTCGCCGCGCCGAGATATACGTCGTCCCCGGATACAGCTACTGCTGTTATCTGTGAGGCTTGTTGGTCCTCATAGATGATAGCTTTCTCTTCCGAGGCCGGATCGACGCTAAAGAGCTGGGCATTATTTCCCGTCCCGACAAGCAGCTTTCCATCTTGCTCCACCAGGCAGAAGAAAACCGCAGCCTCGCTGAATATATCGGTCACGTAGCCATCCTTAGTCAGTTTGTAGATGTGACTGGCTGCGCCCGGCTTGGCACCTTTCGGTGGGGGCGCTTTTCTAACAGTCGATTTAGCAACAGTTCCTTTTGTTGTATTTGCAATCTGTAGCTTGCGTCCATTCTCACTCGCACTCTTTGACTCTGGCGAGGGAACATCAGGCCGACCTGCCAGAGGCAATTGCGAAGCAAATTGCACTTGGGCCTGAACAATCTTAGCCGACGTAGCCGCCGCATACAGACTACCGTCTCCAGACGAAGGTTCTGTAAACAGCAGCGCAGTAATCTCCGGTTGGTCGCTATCATACAAGACCGTTACCGTTTCAGTCCGAGGATTTATCTTATATACCAGACCACGACTATCACTGCCCGCATAAACCAAGCCGTCTTGTCCAATTACCATTGACAGCATGTTCTTGTCACGGCTATCGTAGATAAGCTGTGCTTTTTCGCCAAATGCGTCGGTTCTGTAGATTTTACCTTCCGGCCCCGTCCCTAAATAGATACTACCCACGTCATCGGTGGCTATCGCAAAGATATATTTGGCGTCGTTCGGCTCAAAAATGGTCTCCAACTTTCCCGCTTCAAACCGGCAAAACTCGCACTTGTCGCCGCTTATGCCAACCAAAAGCCTGCCGGCCACATCAGTTGCCATCGCAAAAATATGCTCATTCGATAGATACTGTTCGTCCTCGACCGTGTTCACATCGCAAGGCTCGTTCACATCGTTTGACTCCGCACCTTGTTGGCTGCTCAGCCTTTCAGGGGACTCAGTTTTTTCCTTACGATCTTCCTGCAGACTCGGGTCGCGTTCCGGTGGATAGATCTTTGTTAGTTTGCCAAGGCTGTATTTGTAAATACTCCCATTCGGGCTTGTGCCTATGTAAACAGTCCCAGCGCTTACAACAATACTGTTGATAGACCAGGCGTCTTCGAACTCAGCAACAAGCACATCAGCCGCCCGTCCAAGCTCAATTGTACCTCGCGAGCCAATAATAACATCTTTAGTTTGGCCCTTTAGCAAATCAGCACTACTGGCCTGCCGAGTAATCTTACTGGTGACAGCCCAGCCCCGACAAACGAATGTCATAAGTACTGCACAAGTAAGAAGTGCCTTTATACTCTTCTTGAGGTGAAATCCATCTGTCATAACAACCCCGCAAAAAAATCAGTCACTCATCAGTAGTAATCGGTGAGTGGCGACACAAGAAATTTCAAATTTCAAATTTGAAATCTCAAATTAGTTCCGACACCCGCGTTTTCATTCTTGCCATTATCTTTCCACAGTCACACGAATAGTCCTTTTGTCTATAATAACTGCGCCGGTTTCCAGACTCTTTTCGAGCCAATGTGGATACGGCTGGATTCTCACCGTCCTCTTTGCACTTTGTAAGACCAGCGCCTTTGTCGCCGGCAAATCTGGAAGCTCGGCTCTCTCTAACGTGACGCCACCAGCCGGTAAAGCCAAAAGGCAATACAGTCTATCTCGCGGGACGCCCAAAGCATTATTCAGTGCCTCAAGCAAACTCGGCATATCCTGAGCGACAAACCTATACGGGACAGCTTTCCTGAGAAACCGTTCGTATTCAGACGAACCACATATAGTTAGATCATATCTCCCTGGCGCTAACTCATCAGGTATTCTCACGCTGAATTCGTATTTCTTCTTGTCCGCCAGGAAAGATTCCACAATTACCTCAACCTTGATCTCCTGGCCGGCTTTGACCTTTGAATCAGACAAATTAACCGACCATATATGTGAAACGATGTTTTTCGGAACTATACGAACATCAAAAGCGATCGATCTTATATCAACTTTTCCATACGGATTATTCATGAGCAGTGCGACTGAGCCAATGCTTTCGGCTATCATCTCTGTCAGACCCAGCTCTGTGGAGACGTTTTCAAAGCGAATCGACTCGGCGTCTTCTATCCCAATAGCCACCTCATATTCAATCGTATGGTCCAGCGGAAAATCGCCGAGATAAAGAGCCGCTCCGGACACAACCGCACGAAGTAGTCCCGGAGTGAGCGACTGATTGTAAGCGACCTGGCAGTTATACACCCGCGGTTCGGTGTCATTGTAACGATCTACCCGTATCGTCACCGGTATCATCTTTGCCTCTGCGCCGATCTGCCCACAGACCGCCGCCGACTCATCGATCGTCAAGGCGCCAACTATTTGAATCGCACTGGCAAGCTTAGAAGAAATAGACAGATTTGACACCACCGTGTGAACATGTCCCGTGGCCATAGGCAGGTTTATCGGCCCGTAACCCAGGAAGCCATGCCCGAAGCCATAGACCTTATCACCGACGATCTCTGTTACCGTACCAAGTACTTCCATTTGGATGTCGCCAGTCACCAACGGTACGGCGAGACAAGCTCCTGGCACTAACTGCACATCCCGGGCATTTGCGTTCTGCTCTGCCCCGCCGCCGATACCAGATACGGCCATGAATCCGAAAGGTTTAACCAAAGCGTCCAGTTGTTCACAAACCTCAGCCGGCAGACCTGAAGTAATCAACGGACAAGGCAAAATAGTGCCACCCGCTGCCCTATTGCTTCCCGACCGTCGTGGAGCTGTAATCTGCTTGCCAATTTCTGCAAAGTCAATCGGCTTGGAAAAATCAAACCCAAATCCCGACTGGTCGGCACTTCGCTCAGAACTACTAACTTCGCTCTCCAGACTCTCCCCTTCACGTTTGAGGGTTCCTTGGCCAACCCTGAGCATTTCTTCGATTGGCGTCACGCCGTAAAGCGGGTCCTTGCTGAAAAGTCCCCCAGGAACGTACGCTATCGCCCCTGCCAACCGACCATCGATATAGACCGGTGAGCCACTGCATCCAAGCACAGGACCGGTTTCGATAAGACGCTGATCCGTGCCTTGAACTAAAATCGCATCCCTGCCGGGCTGTACATTGCGGACTACGCTCAGAACATCCAAATCAAACTTCTCAATCTCGGTGCCTCTGTAGCAAGTGAGACAATACGCCTCCATCCCAGGCTGAATTTCGTCAATGCTGATATATTTAGCCGAATCCCAACCATCTTCTACTGAGTTGCCAAAAGGTTGGGGCTTGTTTGTAATCGCCGCCTTATCCAACTCTTCGCCGGAGACATGAACAGAACCTGCGAAAACCAAAGAAAGACACAAAGTAAGAACTAAAAAGCAAAAAATCTCACTTTTTGCCCTTTGCCTTCTCACTCTTAGGCTCTTTGTGAACATCTGTGTCCTTTCAATTGACTACCAAGGAAAATTCTAACCGCCGAAGAACCTCATTGCAAGATAAAAGAGATTTTGCTATATTGGTGGTTTACGCTTAGAATCGAATCGTAACAAATAACAAAACAGGATGGGCAATTGCCTATTTAGAACACAAGGTTGTGCAAAAGGCTCATTCAGAATAAAAACCGGAGAAAGAAAATGAAGTCTAGCCATCGGCATGAACTAAAAACCAATGAGTTGGCCGAGTGGCTGAGCAACTTGCCGCAATGGGCTAAAGAGAACCGCATAGCAATTATTGGCGCACTGGTATTGATTGTGGCGGCTGGAGGTTTGTACTTCTGGCAAGTCTATGCTAAAAACGCCGCATCGGCTCGAAGACATCACAGATTTACAAACCTTATAAACCAGTTGTCACTGAGCAAAGTTCAAGTCCTGCAAGCCCACTCCCGGGGAAGCGATCTCTCATTCATACTCATCCAGCCCGGCGGCCCTGCTGAAAACCTCAAGACTTTCGCTCAGAACACAAATGACGGGCAAATGGCAGCTTTGGCACTTATTAAGCGAGCCGAAGCCCTCCGGGCAGAACTACACTACCGGCTCGAGACTGTAGCCAAGCAGGATTTGGTGGCGCAGATAAACCGGGCAAAGCTGAGTTACACCGAAGCGATTCAGAAAGCCTCATCCAATCCGTCGCTAATAGCCGCGGCTACATTCGGCCTGGGACTTTGCGAAGAAGAACTCGGCAACTTCGAACAAGCAGCACAGATATATCGCAACATCACTACAAGCCCCGATTTTGAAGGCACTGTGGCTAAAACGGCAGCAGAGCACCGCCTTGACACAATGGCCGATTACAAGGGCAAAGTGGTCTTCAAACCATCGCCAAAACCGAAACCTCTTGTCCCTTCAGATGTGGGCGACCTGCAACCGCCAACTGAAGTCAATTTGCCTGCTGAGATCAACCTGCCCACTGATGCTAACCTTCCAACCGATGTAAATCTGGTGCCGCAGGCGCCAAACAGTGTCCCTGTGGTCTCTGACACCAATCTCGAACTGCAAACGCCTAACAGTGTCCCCGACGTCGCTGAAACCAATCAGCCGGGTAAATAACCTACGAGCCAAGATGCACGGGTCGCCAGATTCCAGATGTCAGCCGTTGACGCTTCACGTGGGGCACTCAGTCAAAGAACGCAGGGTTGACAAATACCTTCACGGTCGGCTCAGCAACCTCAGCCGCCACTTCATCCAGGATGCAATCAAAGCCGGCAATATCAAGGTTAATGGTCAAATCGTTAAACCAAGCTTCAAAGTTAGCCCAGGCGACATAATAGACTGTGTCCTCCTTGAGCGCCCGCGCAAAGAGATTCTGCCCGAAGACATCCCTCTTGACATCATATACGAAGACTCTGACCTTATCATCCTGAACAAGCCGTCTGATATGATTGTTCACCCGGCGCGCGGCAACACACATGGCACTCTCGTAAATGCCCTCGTGTTTTATTCAGACCAGCTATCGAGCGGCCTCGGCGAGTTTCGCCCAGGCATCGTCCACAGGCTCGACAGAGATACTACCGGTGTCATGGTCGTTACAAAAAACGACCCCGCCCAGTGGAAAATTGCAAAACAATTCGAGAGCCGTCAGATAATAAAGACCTATCTGGCTATTGTCCACGGCAACCCCGAACTGACCGCCGACCGTATAAATGCGCCGCTGGGCGTCCACCCAACGATGAGAGAGAAGTACGCAATCAGGCCGGAAACCGGCAAAGAGGCCATAACCTTCTACGAGGTCATCGAATCCTTTCGTGGCTTCTCTTTGTTGAAGCTCACGCCCAAGACCGGCCGAACCCACCAAATACGCGTCCACCTCTCATACATAAAGCACCCCATCGTCGCTGATGATATGTATGACGGCAAGCTTGTCTATCCCTGGCAGTTGCAGGACGCGGAACCCGCCCCCCAAGACCCTATCATAAACCGCTGCGCGCTCCATGCCTCAACGCTCGAATTCAAACACCCGACCACCAACAAAATGATGAAATTCGAAGCCCCTCTGCCCCAAGATATGCAGAGCCTACTCGATATGCTCAGAAAATACCGAAAAGCCTGATATGAGTTGTCCCTCCATTCTATTTGTCATTCCTGCGCAAGCAGGAATCTACTCCAATTGCTTCCAAGGTCTCCCTCGAAAGAAATGCTTCTGCAAAATTGCAGGTTAGGCATACTTTGACAAGAAAAAATCGTTTTTTGATTTTCTCTTGTTAAACAGTAAGTTGTTTTTCAACAAATAGTTAAGCGATTATTTAAGAAAACCAAAAAACGGATTTTCTTAAATAATATATGCCTAACCTGCAATTTTGCAGAACTCATTCGAAAGAGGGTAGGGAGATGTTCTCTATGGTTGCAAGACTAGTTTTTAATTTTTTTTAACAACTTTCCTAACACCTTTTCCACACTTTGTTTTAGCTAAAATAGCACGAATCTATTTGGCTGAACTATGCA